>WTHL01000150.1 GCA_011523155.1 Synechococcus sp. PL34863bin_39
TCTTCACCGGCATCGCCAACCGGGTGGACATGGACACCCGCGAAACCATCCTCGACCGCCTAGTGCGTCTGCCACAAGGTTTCTTTGACGCAAGGCCCGTGGGCCAGATCACGTACTACTTCACCCAACTGGATCGGCTCAGGGACTTCCTGATCAGCAAGGCACTCACCACCCTGGTGGATTTCAGCTTCAGCCTGCTGTATCTGGCGGTGCTGCTCAGCCTCAACCCGCTGCTCACCCTGATCACCCTCAGCAGCCTGCCGCTGTTCATCGTGCTGGCCTTGATCGCCAACCCCATCGTCGAACATCAGATCGATCGAGTGGTGAACGAGGGCGTCAACACCAACAGCTATCTCACCGAGGCGATCACTGGAATCCAGACGATCAAATCCCAGAATGCCGAGCTGAAAACCCGCTGGGCCTTCCAGGACCGCTACAGCCGCTTCATCGGCGAAGACTTCAAGCTCAAGGTGAGCGGCGAAACCGTGGGAGCCCTCGCCAAATGCATCGGCGACCTCTCCGGCATCGCCACGATGGTGGTGGGGATCTGGCTGGTCTCCCGCAACGAACTCTCGATCGGAGCCCTGTTCGCCTTTCGGATCATCGGCGACCGCGTCACCGGACCGCTGGTGCAGCTGGTGCAGACCTGGCAGCAGTTCAAGATCCAGTCCCGCAACCTCAAATTGGCAGCTGATGTGGTGGACCGGCCCACCGAACAGAGCGAGAGCGGTGCTCGCAACATCCCCATGCCACCCGTGCAGGGAGCCGTGACCATTCGCAACGTCGACTTCCGCTACACGGACGATGGGCCCGCCATCCTCCATAACGTCAGCCTCGATGTGCCCCAGGGCACCTTCGTGGGCATGGTGGGCGGTTCCGGCTCAGGCAAATCCACCCTGCTGAAGCTGCTGCCGCGCTTTTACAGCCCGGAATCGGGCCAGATCCAGATCGATGGGCTCGATGTGAGCAAGGTGGAGCTGTACTCCTTGCGGCGGCAGATCGGCGTGGTTCCGCAGGATTCCCTTCTGTTCGACGGGACGATCAAGGAAAACCTGCTGATGGTGAAACCGGATGCCACCAGCGAGGAGCTCATGAGGGCCGCCCGAATCGCCTGCGCCCACGACTTCATCATGGAGTTGCCGGAGGGCTACAACAGCTCGGTCGGCGAACGGGGGGCTGGTCTGTCCGGTGGGCAGCGACAACGCATGGCCCTGGCTCGGGCGGTGCTGCAGAACCCCCGCATGCTGATCCTCGATGAGGCCACCAGTGCCCTCGACGCCCGCACCGAACGGCAGGTCTGCCGCAATCTGTTCGAGGCCTTCCGCGGCCGCACGGTGTTCTTCATCACCCACCGCCTCTCGACCGTCCGTCCTGCCGACATGATTGTGGTAATGGATCAGGGCGCCGTGATGGAGATCGGCGACCACGCCAGCCTGCTGGAGCGACAGGGCTGGTACTACGCCCTCTACCAAAGCCAGGCCCAGGAGGGTCTGAGCTGATGGAACCATGGAGTTTCAATCAGCCGGTGCTGCTGAACAAGACCCGCCACGCTTCCTCGGTGCTGGTGTGGACGCTTATGGGGGCCACCGGGTTGACAACACTCTGGGCCTTTTGGGCGCCCTTGCCGGAGACCGTGATGGTGCAGGGCAAGTTGCAGCCGCTGCGGCCCGCCCAGGCCGTTACTGCGCCGGTAGCCGGGGTGGTGGACCAGGTGACGGTGAAGGAGGGGCAGCAGGTGCAAGCCGGCACCGTGCTGCTCCATTTCGACACCCAGAAGGCCACCGCCCAACGGGATGCAGGGCGGATCAGCCTCGCCAGCCTGGAACGCCAGTTCAAGGTGAACCAAGTGCTGCTGGGGGAGGGGCTCCAAAACGCTTTAACCCCTGAAGAACACGAGCTCTACCGCAATCAGGAGCAGGAACAACGAGGACGCCAGAGCAGCGAAGCCGCCTCCCTGGCCCGCAGCCAGGTGCGGATCCAGGGACTGGAACGCTCCATCGCCACCGCCGAAACGGTGGCGGAGCGGTACCAGCAGCTGCTGCAAGCTGGCGCCAGCAGTGAACTGCAGGTGCTCTCGGCCCGCGAGAGGCTGGCCCAACTGCAGTCCGACCTGGAGGCGGAGCGCCGCGACGAACAGCGCCTGTCCGCCAATCAAGCGGCGGGCATCGCCAGCCGAAACGTCAGCCTGCGCAAGGAGAACGAACGGCTGAGGCAACAAATGCAGGTGCTCCGCCGCCAAATCAGCGAAGCCGAACTGCTGCTCGAGAGCAGCAGCCTCACAGCCAGCACCGATGGTGTGGTCTTCGACCTTCAGGTCCGTCCCGGCAGCGTGGTGCAACGGGGAGACAGCAACCGTCCCCTGCTGCGGATCGTCCCCACAGATGCCCTTCAGGCCAAGGTGTATCTCCCCAACAGCGCCATCGGCTTCGTCCAGACCGGCCAACGCGCTGATATCTCGCTCATTGCATTTCCGGCCGGGGATTTCAGCGATCTGCCCGCCACGGTGCAGCGGATCGGATCCGATGCGCTGACGCCGGAACAACAACGCCAGGAGCTGGGGGTGGACGCCCAGGGCTTGCACT
>WTHL01000266.1 GCA_011523155.1 Synechococcus sp. PL34863bin_39
GCACAGTGACGGTCACCTAGCAGGGTCATCTGACGCTGCAGAACCCCTCCGGTGGGATCCCGTCCACGGTCGTGATTTCCCAGGATCACAGCAGTGGGGTGCCGAAGACTCCCGATGGCCTTGGTCAGCCGTAGATCGCCATCACTGAGATCGCCGACAAAGAGCACTGCATCCGGCTCAAGACAGTCCAGCAGCTCAGAATCAGCCTCAGACCACTCGCCGTGAAGATCTCCGGCGATTGCAAGGCGCAGACGGCAGCTCGGTGAGGTCAGGGGCGGTGCCTAGGCTGTTGCCCATCCTGCAGCAACTTGTGCTGATGAGCGCCGGAACCGCCATCCCGACGGACGCCTCCGCGCCATCAGTGCCTGCGGACCTCCCCGCAGCGATCGATGCCTTGCGCCGGGAGCGCAATGCCGTGATCCTGGCGCACTACTACCAGGAACCTGAGATTCAGGACATCGCCGATTTCATCGGTGATTCGCTTGAACTCTCGCGCAAGGCTGCGACCACGGATGCCGACGTGATCGTCTTCTGTGGTGTTCACTTCATGGCCGAGACAGCCAAGATTCTCAGCCCGGAGAAAACGGTTCTCCTCCCGGATCTCGATGCGGGCTGTTCCCTTGCCGACGATTGCCCCGCCGACGAATTCGCCGCTTTCCGCGCCAGTCACCCCGACCATTTCGTGGTGAGTTACATCAACTGCAGTGCGGCGGTGAAGGCCCAAAGCGATCTGATCTGCACCAGCAGCAATGCGGTGGATCTGGTGCGTCAACTGCCCGAAGATCGGCCCATCCTGTTCGCCCCGGATCAGAATCTGGGGCGCTGGGTGCAGCAGCAGAGCGGACGTGAACTCACCCTCTGGCCGGGTCGCTGCATCGTGCACGAGACCTTCAGTGAGGAGGCCCTTCTCAAGCTCAAGCTCCAGAACCCCGGCGCCGAAGTGATCGCCCATCCCGAATGCGTGCAGCCACTGCTTGATCACGCTGACTTCATCGGCTCCACGAGCCAGTTGCTCAATTACTCCGCCTCCAGCCCGGCGGACACCTTCATCGTGCTGACGGAACCGGGAATCCTCCATCAGATGCAGCGGAGAGTTCCGGAGAAAACACTGCTGGATGTGCCTGGGGTGGATGGCTGCAGCTGTAACGCCTGCCCCTACATGCGCCTGAACACGCTGGAGAAACTCTGGCGCTGCCTGTCGGAAGGGGCCCCAGCCATCGCCATGGACGAAACGACGCGGCAGCGTGCGCTCAAGCCGATTGAGGCCATGCTCGCGATGAGTCGTTGAGCGCAGGCGCGACTGTGTCACTGCTCGTCAATTCGCCCGAAGGCCTCTACTGCCCTGCGGCAGAGGCCTGGATTGATCCCCATCGCCCCGTCCCGCGGGCGTTGATCACCCATGCCCATGCTGACCATGCGCGCCCCGGCTCCGGCGAGTACTGGTCGACAACATCCAGTGAGGCGATCCTCCGTCAACGTCTCGGTCATGACATCACTCTGCACACCCTCGACTACGGCAAGCCCTGTCAACTCGGTGATGTGCAGCTCTCATTCCACAGCGCAGGACATGTTCTCGGCAGCGCCCAGATCCGACTGGAGGCCGATGGGGAGGTGTGGGTTGTCACAGGGGATTACAAGCGTTGTCCCGACCCCAGTTGCACACCGTTTGAACCGGTCACCTGTGATGTGTTGATCACGGAGGCCACCTTCGCCCTCCCGATCTATCGCTGGGAGGAGGGTTCGATCCTTGCCACCCGGATCAGAGACTGGTGGCATGGCGATCGCAGCCGTCCTTCCCTGCTCTTCTGCTACGCCTTCGGCAAGGCCCAGCGGATCCTGGCGGAACTGGCAGCCATCGGCATCGAGGAGGAGATCCTTCTCCATGGCGCGGTGGAGACCGTGACGCGCCACTACCGCTCAGCCGGTGTGCCGATGGCGCCAAGTCGTCCTGTCAGTGACCTCCCAAGGAAGGACCTGCTCGCAGGACGATTGGTTCTTGCGCCACCATCCGCCCATCGCTCAAGCTGGATGCGCCGCTTCCGTACACCCCAGACTGCCTTCGCATCGGGCTGGATGGCCGTTCGTGGGGCCAGACGACGCAAGGGCTATGAACGGGGATTTGTGCTCAGCGACCATGCCGACTGGCAGGGGCTGATCCGAACCGTTCGCGAGAGCCAGGCCCGTCAGGTGTACGTGACCCACGGGCAGAACGATGTGCTCGCGCGCTACCTCAACGAGATCGAAGGGATCCAGGCAGCACCTCTCCAGAGCCTGCGCTGAGTTGTGAAACGCTTCGCCGCTCTGATCGACGCCCTGGACAGCAGCAGCAGCTCCAAGCGCAAGGTTGAGCTGTTGCAGGACTATCTTCGCGAGAGTCCCCCTGAGGACGGCGCCTGGGCCCTAGCCCTTCTCCTGGGTGAACGGCGCCGCAGGTTGATCACCGGTCGCCGACTTCGCGAGATTCTGCAGAACGCCCTTGGCATTCCCGACTGGTTGTTCGACGACTGCCACAGCCACGTGGGAGATTCCGCCGAAACGGTCTGTCTGCTCTGGCCACAGCTTCGACAGACACTGTCGTGC
>WTHL01000131.1 GCA_011523155.1 Synechococcus sp. PL34863bin_39
CCGTAGCCCGTGGCGGGCACCTCGAGGCTGGCCAGCGACTCCATGTAGCAGGCCGCCAGGCGCCCAAGGCCGCCGTTGCCGAGGCCCGGCTCCTCTTCCACATCGAGGATCTGCTGCAGCGATTCCACCCCGAAGCGCCGCACGGCCTCCTCGGCCTCCTGCTGGATGCCCAGGTTCAGCAGGTTGTTGTTGAGCTGGGGGCCGATCAGAAATTCCGCCGACAGATAGGCCACGGTTTTCTGGGGACGGGCCCGGATCGCCTCGAGGCTGGCGAGGTAGCGGGTCATCAGCCGGTCGCGCACCGCGTAGCTGAGGGCCATGTAGAGGTCATGGCGGCTGGCGGTCGGGGCGAGTTTCCCCAGGCTGAAGAACAGGTGTTCGGTCATGCCGTCGAACACCGACTCCGCATCCAGCCCCGAACGTTTGGCGTCCGTGAGGCAGCGGGGTGTGGGCAGGCGCAGGTCCAGCGGCTCGGAGCTCGTCATGGCAGGGCGGGGATATCACGTGGTCTTGGTGTGCACCAAGTGTGGTGACATCCGCCGATCCCCGCTTCAGACGGTGCAGGAACTGTGACCGAGGCCCCATCGCCAGCCGTCGATCTCCTCCGCATCGGTGCCGTGCTCATAGGCGTAGGCCCGATGGCGCAGGATCTCGTCCTGCATCGCCGCCTTGACGTGGGCGGCCCTGGACCCCAGGCCCGGCACCCGGTCGATCACATCGATCACCAGGTGGAACCGGTCGATCTGGTTCACGATCGCCAGCTCCAGCGGCGTGTTGATGTTGCCCTGCTCCCGGTAACCGCGCACGTGGAGATTGGCGTGGTTCGGCCGGTTGTACGTGAGCCGGTGCACGAGCCAGGGGTAGCCGTGGAAATTGAAGATCACCGGCCGGTCGGGGGTGAACAGGCTCGTGTAGTCGGCGTCACTGAGGCCGTGGGGGTGGTTGGCGGGTGCGGCCAGGGCGAACAGGTTCACCACGTTCACGTACCGCACCTTCAGGGCGGGCAGGTGCGTGCGGATCAGTTCGATGGCGGCGAGGCATTCCTTGGTGGGCACGTCGCCGGCGGAGGCCAGCACCACATCCGGGTCATCCGGCTCCGTGCCGCCGTCGTCGTTGCAGGCCCAGTGCCAGAGCCCGGCCCCCTTGGCCACGTGGCGGCGGGCCTGCTCCAGGGTCAGGTACTGGAGGTGCTGCTGCTTGTCCGACACGATGATGGTGGCCACATCGGTCTCGCGCAGGGCGGTCTCCGCCACCGCCAGCAGGCAGTTGGCATCGGCGGGCAGGTAAACGCGGGTGATGCTGCCCTTCTTGTTGCCCGCCAGATCCATGAAGCCGGGGTCCTGGTGGGTGAAGCCGTTGTGGTCCTGGCGCCACACCGTGGAGGAGATCAGGCAGGTCCAGGCGCCCACGGGCTCCCGCCAGGGGATCGTTTCGCAGTGCTCCAGCCATTTGCAGTGCTGGTTGTACATCGAGGCGATCACATGGGCGAAGGCCTCGTAGGTGTGGAAGAAGCCGTTGCGGCCCGTGAGCAGATAGCCCTCGAGCATGCCCACCAGGGTGTGTTCCGAGAGCATCTCCACCACGGCGCCGTCGCGGGCGAGTTCGCCGCCGTTGAGATCCTCCGGCAGATACTCCGCCATCCACACCTTCTTGGTGGCCTCATAGACGGCCTGAAGCCGGTTCGAGGCCGTTTCATCCGGCCCGAACAGGCGGTAGCGGCCGGGATTGCTGCGGATCACATCCCGCAGCAGCTGGCCCAGCGGCACCGTGTTGGCCACGGCCATGGCGCCGGGGCTGGTCACCGGCACCGCGTAGGCCGCCGCATCGGGCACCACCAGGTCGCGCCGCAGCACACCGCCGTTGGTGTGGGGGTTGGAGCCCATCCGCCGCCGGCCCTTGGGGGCGAGGGCCCGGATCTCGGCCCGCACGCCGCCGTCCGCATCGAAGAGCTCCTCGGGCCGGTAACTGCGCAGCCAGCGCTCCAGCACCTCCAAATGCTCCGGATTGCGTTGCACGTCGGTGACCGGCACCTGGTGGGAGCGCCAGAAATTCTCCAGCTTCTGGCCGTCCAGCTCCGCCGGCCCGGTCCAACCCTTGGGGGAACGCAGCACCAGCAGCGGCCAACGGGGCCGGCCTTGGCTTCCCTGCTGCCGTGCCTCGGTCTGGATGCGGCGGATGGTCAGCACCGCCTGTTCCATGGCCACCGCCATCTGGCGGTGCATGGTCATGGGGTCGGCGCCTTCCACAACCAGGGGCTCCCAGCCGTAGCCCCGCAGCAGGCTGTCCAGCTCCCCATGGGGGATGCGGCTGAGGATGGAGGGGTTGGCGATCTTGTAGCCGTTGAGGTGCAGCACCGGCAGCACGGCGCCGTCGTGAATCGGATTGAGAAACTTGTTGATGTGCCAGCTGGTGGCGAGGGGGCCGGTTTCGGCCTCGCCGGCTCCGACGCAGGCGACCGTGATCAGCTCCGGGTTGTCGAAGACGGCCCCGCAGGCATGGGAGAGCACGTAGCCCAGCTCCCCACCTTCATGAATGGACCCGGGGGTTTCGGCGGTGCAGTGGCTGCCGATGTGCCCC
>WTHL01000234.1 GCA_011523155.1 Synechococcus sp. PL34863bin_39
AGACCGTGATCTGGAACGGCCCCATGGGCGTGTTCGAGTTCGACAAGTTCGCCGCCGGCACCAACGCCATCGCCACCACCCTGGCCGACCTCAGCGGCAAGGGCTGCTGCACGATCATCGGCGGCGGTGACTCCGTGGCCGCTGTGGAGAAAGCCGGTCTGGCCGACAAGATGTCCCACATCTCCACCGGTGGCGGCGCCAGCCTCGAACTGCTGGAAGGCAAGGTGCTGCCTGGTGTGGCTGCCCTCGACGCCGCCTGATCCACCGCGATCCGGGATCTGCCCCGCAGATCGCCCGGCCGCTCCCTCAGGAGCGGCTTTTTTGTTGGCGGGGCCGCAACGGCTGCAGACCCAGGCGCTCGCGCTCAGCGTTGAGCCGGGCCCTGCCCTGCTTGTACAGGGCCCAGCGGGCCTGGTTGTTCTGCACCTTGCAGCGGCGATAGGCCTCCGGGCTACGGGCCTGCCGGAGGCAGTGGCGCTCGTTCTTGAGCAGGGCGAGGCGCTGCGGATAACTGCGCAGCTCCCAGTCACGCCGCACCTGAAACAGCGACTGCTGCTGCGTATCGGTGAGCTTTGCCTGGCGGTGCGCCGGGCGGGCCGCGACCGGGTCACCGTTGGCGTACAACGACGCGGCCATTACGGCCGTGCAGGGGAACAGGAGCGCCCGTTGGAGGTGCATGGCGAAACCCATGGCGGTTCAGAGCCGAATCAACCCCCTCAGGCTGGTGGAGCCCTGGGGATGAGATCTGACTGACTCCGGCCCGAACCATGACCGGATCTGACTGATGGCCCAGCGTGATGCACCGGCATCAGGCCACGCACCCCCGGATTACGCACAATCAGAACCACCCCTCTGCAGGCCAGGCCGTTGCCCTCTCAACCCCGACTCACGCCACCGGCCCGCCTCGCCGTGGTCGGCCTCGGCGCCCTGGGCCTGCCGATGGCCATCAACCTGCAGGCAGCGGGGTACAGCCTGCGCGTGCACACCCGCAGCCGCAGTGCCGAAAAGGATCCGGGTCTGGCGGCCTCCAGGGCCTGCGCGACGCCGGCCGAGGCCGCTTCCAGCTGCGAAGCCCTGCTGCTCTGCGTCAGTGACGATGCCGCCGTGGAGGCGGTGCTCTGGGGCGAGAACGGAGCCGGTCCTGCCCTGGCAGCAGGGAGTCTGGTGATCGACTGCTCCACCGTCAGTCCGGCCTGCGCCAGGGCCATGGCCGAACGGCTGGCCGCACGCGGAATCGGGCTCATCGATGCCCCCGTCACCGGCGGCACCGAAGGCGCCAAGGCCGGCACGCTCACGGTGCTCTGCGGTGGCGCATCCGCCGATCTGGAGCGGGCCCGTCCCCTGCTCGAGGTGATCGCTGGATCGATTCACCACTTCGGGCCGGTGGGCGCAGGCCAGCAGGTGAAGGCGATCAACCAGGTGCTGGTGGCCGGCAGCTATGCCGCCGTGGCGGAGGCCATCGCCCTGGGTCAGCACCTCGGCCTGGCGATGGAGCCTGTGGTGGCGGCCCTGCGCCAGGGTGCGGCGGGGTCCTGGGCCCTTGAGCATCGGGCCACAGCGATGCTCAACGACTCCTACCCCCTCGGCTTCAAGCTGGCGCTCCACCACAAGGATCTTGAGATCGCTCTGGCCACGGCGGCGGACGCAGGCCTGGAGCTGCCGCTCACGGCAGCCGTGCGCGATCAGGAGCAGGCCCTGATGCGGCAGGGCCTGGGGGACGCGGATGTTTCGGCGCTGCGGCGCAGCCTTCCACCCGCAACAGCACCCTTGGATTCACCCCTGGCCTGAACCGTCAAAGCTGGCTGCGCTCCTCCACCACACGGACCTGCTTGGTGACCGTGATCACCCCGTCAGGGTGCACCAGCATCGCCGCCCAGGTCTGCACCCCTGGCTCGAACGGCGCCTGCACCGACTTGAACAGGCCGCCACCCCCCATCGGCTCGAGCTGGATGTCCGGGCTGCGCTGGTCGCGCACCTGTTCGGGGGTGAGTGCCGTGAGGCCAGCCGCCACCAGGGCGTCACCCAACGGCTCGTTCAACACCACATCCACGTCGTAACGGGCACCCGTGAGCACCGCATCGGGGATCAGAAGGGTCAACGGCAGGGGGCTGCTGGCACTGACGAGCACCGACTGATCCTGAATCCGTTCCTGCGCGGTGATCAGACCGGCTTCCGTGGAGAGAACGAGCTGCTGATCGGCCTTCAGCGAGAAGGTCAACCCCTCGTTCTCCGCCGTGCCGGTCACCCGCAGGGCCAGGGGGAAGCGGCCATCGGGGAGCGCTGCGCCGGCGGTGAGCCGCCAGCGAGCGTCGGGGAAACGCTGGGAGAACCGCAGCAGCCGGGGTGCCAGCAGCTCACGCTGATCCGGTGCCATCAGCGCCTCCACCCGGTCTCGATCGGCGCTGTTGAGGGCCTGCTCCAGACGGCCCGCCAGCTCCTCGGGCGTGGGGGCGGCGCGCACGGGCAGCGGCAGCAGGCTGACGGAGGCGGCCGAGATGGGCACGGCCACGCAGGCCTGCAACAAGCGGCGGCTCCACAAGGACTGGCAACCCTCGCGGATTCTGGAAAGA
>WTHL01000028.1 GCA_011523155.1 Synechococcus sp. PL34863bin_39
ACCATCAGCAGCAGGGCAAACACTGCAGCGACCAATCGGGCGAGAAACGAGGGGAACCGAGGCATTCGTGGGAGCGGAGATTGGGTGCAGTCTGCCGTCAGCTGGCCAGGATGTCGCGGTTCAGGATCATGATGGCCGCCACGATGTCCTGTGCATCCCCATCGGGGATCGCCATGCGCTGACAGAGCGTGTCAAGGAAATCTCTTTCCTCCTGGGCGACCACCCTGTCAGCGTGCACGAGCTGGGCTGCAAGGGCCAGTGCGGTCTCCTGTTGTCTGACCGTCAGAGCGGGCAGGGCTTCATCCACCAGGTTGTTCAATCCCTGCTTCTGCCGCAGCACGCTGAGCAGGCGATCGAACAATTCACCCATCTCGCTGTCCGACTTCTTGTTGTACGGCGCGCGGTACTCAAGATGAGTGCGAAGGGCATGGGCCTCGTCTTTGTCGAGAACCCCGTCGCAGGCGACGGCACCCAGTGCAATGGCAGCAAAGGCGTCAGCAGTGTCCATGGGACGACGCGAATGACACCCATTTGAGCAAGAGTGCGTGGATTCGACACCCCATTGACCGCTCATGCCACTTGGAGCCCGCGTCAGCCTCTCGGCGGGGATGCTTGTGCTCCTCCTGGCCATTGGCAATGGGTTGAGTGCGCCTGAGATCACCCCAAGTCTTCAGCGGGCTGAGGTGCTTGCCGGAATGGCCGCGGTCGGTCTGATGCTGGTTGCTGTGCTCTGGACGCGCGCGCAACCTCTGGCTCCCACAGCCGTTGAGCTCACCGGCAAGCAGGGACTGAACCTGGCGGCTGACCTGAGTGACCTGATTCGCAACGAATTGGCCTGGGGCTCACACCTTCTTCTGACGGCGACGTCCGCTGCCACGGTTCTCGTGGCCTGGGATGGGCACGTGCTGCTTCGCCGTGGATTGCTGCCTGCACCGGATGGTTCGGATCCAGCCGATCAGCCCCCTTCGGACCATTTCAGGCCTGGTGCCATCTGTGAACGATCCCGGCAACAGAATCAGCTGGTCTCCCTTGTGAAAACGGCTCTCTATCCAGGTCGGGACGAGTTTGACCAGGTTCTGCCTGGATTGCCCTCGGTGATGGTGTACCCCCTTGGGACACGGGGCTGGGTTGTGCTGGGAGGCTGGTCGGAGCGATGTTTCAGCCGTTCCGATGAGCGTTGGTTCTCTGGATGGAGTGACCGACTCAGAACCGCACTGGAGAGCGATGGGATGGGCCAGCTGACGCGCCGTCGCCCTGATCCCTGATCCTGAGTTCAGAGTGAACTGAGCCACCCGGTGATGAAAAAACGACGAGGCCTTCGTTCGCGACGGTTCCTTCCAGCCTCTGGCTTCGGGTCACTTGCTGCTTCTCGTCACGCCGCAGCTCCACGTTGCCCTCAGCGGTGACCTTGTCGGATGTCCAGTTCCATGCACAGCGTTCCGCTTTGAGTGCGTCGCCTGGCTGGACCAGTTTGCAGTCGCTGAGCACGTTGACGGAGGAGGCCTGGAGGTCGATGACGAATCCCCTGCCGGTGAGCAGGGCCTTCTCCATGGAGGCCTGGAAGGGATCGTTGCTGTTCAGGGTGTCGTCTGTGTAGTTCCAGCGGGTGGTTGCTGCATCCAGGCGACCCTCTCGGTCTGGAGACAGGACCTGCACAGGACCGATGAAATCCACAAAACCCTGCTGAGTGTTGCCTTGCAGGCGATCGGCATGCAGCTGTTGAAGGATTCTGTCGTCGTCTTCACGCCGTTCTCCGTAGACGGGGCCATCCGCATGCAGCGTTCCGTCTCCGAGGTTCCAGACGGTGCGTTGTGATCGGACGAGAATCTCTGCAGCATCACTGGCCTCGCCTGTGAAGGCCTCCTTCCACCGCTCCAGCTGCACGGATCCAGCCATGGTCAGATCCTGGGTGATCTGATTGAAGCGAGCCGTTTCTGCGAGCAGCCGTGCCTTGGTGTCGACGGCTTCAGCTCCCTGTTCGATCACCATCAGCGACAGGGCAGGCGTCCAGCGCAGCCGATCACCCTTGATCAGGATTCGCTGGCCTTCAAGTTGCTGGATCTCCACCGCTCCCTCCAGAAGCACAAGGGCTCCGTCGTTGAGCACGGTGGCCAGATCCGCTCTGATTTCGAAGGACGGTTGATTGTCGGTATAGAGAACTGCATCGGGACGCCGTGCCCGGATCATCCTTCGGTTGAACTCGTAACGGGCTTCGGGACTGGTGAGGTCCCAGTCGCGGTCGCCCGTCGGTTTTTTCTGACGCAGCTCGAGGGAGCGAAACACAAAGGGAGTGGCTTCGGCTGAGGGGGCTGTCTCGCCCCCTCCACAACCGGTGAGCAACAGTGCGCCAGTCAAGGCTCCCAGTGTTGCTGTGCTGAGCCGCTGCCTCGTCAAAGCGGCGTCTCCAGTTCCAGGCGCTGCATCACTGGATTCGGTTTCGGCAAAGCATGACCGCTCGCCAGCCGGCCCCACACGAGGGATTCCCCCCAGTGCGCAGGCATCGCACCCTGATCGAGCTGGTCAAGCACCCTGTCGCTCAGGTCCGGGA
>WTHL01000043.1 GCA_011523155.1 Synechococcus sp. PL34863bin_39
TTATGAAATCCAGCCAGGGGCAGAAGCGCTATCGGATGCGGCGCTGGATGCGTTGCTAGGTGGGGCGATCGCAACACAAGAGGCCCAGCAACCGGATCGGCCGCGCCCACTTGCGCCCTGAGGCCTCGCCCCCGGGTGGAGATCTGCCACAGTCAGCTCATTCCCCCTGGCGCTGGCCATGCCCTCCCCTGATGCCCTTCTGAAGGCCACGGTCAACCGGCTGGCGGCACGGCTTGGTCATCGTCTTGCCGATGCGGCTGCGGAGATGGCCGTGTTTGCACAGGATGCGCCGGAACGCGTCAAGCGTGAGTGGGATCTGTTTCAGGAGGAAGTGCAGGCGGAGGCGGAGCGACTGGAGCGCGGCGGCAGTGACCATGGGCCACAGGACACTTCAGTGTCTGCGCCAGAACAACCACCAGAACCAACCCTGTCTCCCCAGGAGCAGATCGATCGTCTGCGCGCCAGGGTGGCTGATCTGAGCACCCGCCTGGAGGGCCATCGCTGATGTCGGTGATGCGCTTGCGCCTGCCGGTGCGGGAGTTCATCAGAGCTCTGCGCATCTGGCGCGCCGTTCTCACCCTGATCGCCTACCTCTGGTGGGATGCGCGCCCCTGGACCTACCCGGGTGGCTGCACGCCGGAACGCCGTGCCGTGCGTCAACAGCACCGGGCCCGTTGGCTCACCACCGAGTTGCTCAGCCTCGGCTCCGCTTTCATCAAACTCGGCCAGCTGCTGTCAGCCCGTCCGGATGTTTTGCCGGCGGGCTGGGTGGAGGAGCTGGCGGATCTTCAGGACAAGGTTCCGCCGTTTTCATTTGATCGCGCCCAGGCCGTGCTTGAGGCGGAACTCGGCCAGCGTTGTGCCGAGATCATCGATCTCGACGAACAGCCTCTCGGCGCTGCGTCGCTGGCCCAGGTGCACCGCGCCAGCCTGCGCAGTGGTCGTCAGGTGGTGCTCAAAATCCAGCGCCCCGGCCTGGAGCGTCTGTTTCGGCTGGACCTCGAGGTCATGCAGCAGGTGGCCGCTGTGCTGCAGCGTCACCCCACTTGGGGACGGGGGCGTGACTGGGTTGAGATTGCTCAGGAATGCCGCCGGGTTCTGTTGCGGGAGCTCGACTTCCGGGTTGAGGCCCAGTACGCAGCCCGCTTCCGTCAGCAGTTCCTTGATGACCCCCGCATCCGCGTGCCCGGCGTGATCTGGGAACTGAGCAGTCGTCGTGTGCTCTGTCTTGACTACCTCCCCGGGATCAAGGTGAATGACCGCCCGGCGCTGTTGGACGCTGGTATCGATCCGGCTGCGGTCGCCGAGATCGGCGCAGCCAGCTACCTGCAGCAGCTGGTGCGCTATGGCTTCTTCCATGCCGATCCCCATCCGGGCAACCTCGCCGTGGCCAGTGACGGTGCCCTGATCTATTACGACTTCGGGATGATGGGTCTGCTCTCCGAGGGGTTGCGCCGCCGCCTGGGATCGATGGTGCGTGCCGCCGCCGCCCGCGATGCTGCCGCCCTCGTGGAAGAGATGCAGGCTGCCGGCGTGATCGCCTCCGACATCGATGTCGGGCCGGTCCGCCGTCTTGTGCGGGTGATGCTCAAGGAAGCCCTGACACCTCCCTTCAGCGCAAATGTGATCGACAAGCTCTCCGGAGACCTCTACGAACTGGTCTATGGCCAGCCGTTCCGTCTGCCGGTTGAGTTGATTTTCGTGATGCGGGCCCTCTCCACCTTCGAGGGTGTGGGGCGCAGCCTGGATCCCGCCTTTAGCTTGGTGGCGATTGCCAAGCCCTACCTGCTGCCCCTGATGACTGCCAGTGGATCCGGCCCCAATGATCTCTTCAATGAACTGGGTCGCCAGGTGGGGGCTCTGAGCAGCAAGGCCGCCGGGATCCCCCGACGCCTCGATGAAAGCCTGGAGCGTCTCGAGCAGGGAGATCTGCAGCTTCAGATCCGGATGGGCGAGTCGGATCGTCAGTTCCGCCGCATGGTGACAGCCCAGCAGTCGCTTGGTCAGTCCGTGCTTCTGGGCTCGCTGGCTTTGGCGGCGGCCCTGCTTGGTGCCAGTGCACGCCCCCTCTGGGCACTTCTGCCAGCGGCGGCTGGTGTGCCGGTGGGCATGGGTTGGCTGAAGCTGCAACTCAAATTGCGCCGGGATGCGCGCGTGGAAGGTCTTTCAGGGTCCGGCCGCTGACCCCAGTCATACGCTTAGCTTCTTCGGTCCATAGCAAAAGCCCCACCTCAGACTCTGAGGTGGGGCTTCTCGGAGCCTGATTGAAATCCCTCCGGACTCAACCGTTGCCGCGTGGTCCCTGGCCTGCAGCTCCTGCATAGACGGCCTGGCTGCCCAGTTCGTCCTCAATCCGGAGCAGCTGGTTGTACTTGGCCACGCGCTCACTGCGGCTCAGGGATCCCGTCTTGATCTGGCCGGCGCGGGTGGCCACCGAGAGATCGGCGATGGTGGTGTCTTCGGTTTCACCACTGCGGTGGCTGATCACGCTCGTGTAGCCGGAGCGGCCTGCCAGATCGATGGCCTGGAGGGTTTCGGTGAGGGAAC
>WTHL01000116.1 GCA_011523155.1 Synechococcus sp. PL34863bin_39
TGCAGGCGATGTACAACGGCGATCAGGCCCGCAAGAAGGTGCTGATCGACCACGGCTTCCGGCTGCCCAGCGCTGCTGACAACCGGCCCCTCAAGGGCGAGGAGTTCTGGACCAAGGCCCGCCAGACCGTGTTCGTGAGCGCGACCCCCGGCAACTGGGAGATGGAGGTGAGCGGCGGCCAGGTGGCTGAGCAGGTGATCCGCCCCACCGGCGTGCTCGATCCCATCGTTGAGGTGCGCCCCACCAGCGGTCAGGTCGATGACCTGCTGGGGGAGATCCGTTCACGGGCGAAGAAGCAGCAGCGCGTGCTGGTGACCACCCTCACCAAGCGGATGGCGGAGGACCTCACCGACTACCTCGCCGAGAACGAGGTGCGGGTGCGCTATCTCCACTCGGAGATCCATTCGATCGAGCGCATCGAGATCATTCAGGACCTGCGCATGGGCGAATACGACGTTCTCGTGGGCGTCAACCTGCTGCGGGAGGGTCTGGACCTGCCGGAGGTGTCGCTGGTGGCGATCCTCGATGCCGACAAGGAGGGGTTCCTGCGCGCGGAGCGCTCCCTGATTCAGACCATCGGCCGTGCGGCCCGGCATGTGGAAGGTGTGGCCCTGCTCTATGCCGACAACATGACCGATTCGATGGCCAAGGCGATCGAGGAGACCGAGCGGCGGCGCAAGATCCAGCAGACCTACAACGACAAGCACGGCATCGTGCCGACGGCGGCTGGCAAGAAAGCCAGCAACTCGATCCTGTCGTTTCTGGAACTGTCGCGGAAGCTCAAGACCGACGGTCCGGATGCGGACCTGGTGCAGGTGGCCGGCAAGGCGGTGAAGGCGATTGAGGATGACGCCGATGGCATGGCCCTCGATGCGCTGCCCGAGCTGATCGATCAGCTGGAACTGCGCATGAAGGACGCTGCCAAGAAGCTCGATTTCGAGGAGGCGGCCAACCTTCGGGACCGGATCAAACAGCTGCGTCAGAAACTGGTGGGGAAGGGCTGATCCCGATCTCTTGACCTCGTCGTTCGCTGCGGCCGCTGCCACCTACGACGCTGCGGCCCTCCCCCAGCGTCAGGCGGCGACTCGGCTGGCGGCCAGCACCTTGCAATGTCTGCGCGCGGCCGCCGCCCCGGATCAGCCTCCCGCCCTGGCGTGGCTGCTGGATCTCGGCTGCGGCACCGGCCTGGCCAGCCGGGCCTGGCTGGATCTGTCGGCGCCTCAACAGCTCGCGCCGCCGGCGGAGCTGCTGCTGGTGGATCAGGCTCCGGCGATGGTGGAGCGGGCGCGACACCTGCTGTTGCCGCGGCATCGATCCGTCCGGGGCCTGGTGCTGGATGCGTTTGCATCCGATGCGCTGGCGGCGGTGGGGGAGCAGCTCTCTGGCCGGGGTCCCGGGCTGCTGCTCTCCAGCTATGCATTGCAGTGGCACCCTGATCCGCTGGCGGTGCTCACCCGCTGCTGGGCGCCATGGCTGCGCCGGGGCGACTGGCTGGCGGTGGCGGTGCCGGATGACCGCAGTTTCGCGATGCTCAAGGCCGCCCTGGTGGCGGCAGCGCTGCCGTCCCATCTGCTGGACCTGCCACGGACTCCAGATCTGATCGGGGCCGCGGCTGCCCAGCAGCTCCAGCCCTGGTTCCGCTGCCATGGCTCCGGGGCCTTTGCCAACGGTGTGCCCGTGGCGTCAGCCCTCGACTATCTGCGGCATTTCGCCCTGATCGGGGCGCGACCGGCCCGTTCCCCCTACTCCCGTGGCGAGCTGGTGCGCCTGCGTCGCTGTCTGGATCAGCAGCTGGACGCCGGCAGGTCCGAGCTGGATTACCACTCCACCTGGATGGTGCTGCGTCGGCTCTGACAGACGCGCCGGGTCAGGCGTCGAGGGGGGATTCGCTTCCCTGGGCCCGGTGAACGGCATCGCCGCCCAGCTGGAAGCCGGCGTGCACGGCCTGCAGGGCCGCGACACCGTCGTCGGCGGCCACCACGCAGCTGGTGCGGATCTCACTGGTGGCGATCAGTTCGATGTTCAGCCCTGCATCGGCCAGGGCCCGGAACATGCGCCCGGCGGTCCCGGGTGTTGCCGGCATTCCAGCGCCCACGGCACTCACCCGGGCAATGGCCGGACCATCCTCGAGCCGGGCGCCAGGCCACTGGCTGAGCAGGGGGGCCAGGGCCTGCTCGGCCCGGGCCCGGTCATCACGCCTGAGGGTGAAGGTGATGTCGCGGCTGCCATCGCCGTGTTGCCGCTCCGACTGCACGATGGAATCCAGGCTGATGCCGGCGTCGGCCAGGGCCGAACAGAGGGCGGCGGCGGTGCCTGGCTTGTTGGGAACGTGGCGCACGCTCGCCTGGGCCTGGTCGCGGTCGAGGGCGACACCGCGCACCTCCGGTTCACCGTCGCCGGAGGCAACCGGATTGAGGTGCACCTGCTGGTCGCTCAGTTCGAAGGCCGCGCGCACGGCCTGCAGGGCCTTGGCGCCGAGGTCGGCGTCGATCACGCAGCTCACCTTCACTTCGCTGGTGGCGATCAGGCGCAGATTGATGC
>WTHL01000070.1 GCA_011523155.1 Synechococcus sp. PL34863bin_39
AGCAAGATCAAGCAGCGCGACATCAACTACTACGCCGGTCTGTACGCCAAGGGCGCCCTTGACCCCAAGGCTGCTGTCGCTGCCTGACCCTCACCACAACGTGTTCGACAAAGGGCCTACGGGCCCTTTTTTGTTGACCTCTCGATTGCAGCAGTCCTGCATCCGAGGGGATAACGCACCCTTCAGGACACGAGAACATCAAGCCTGCAGACGTTGTTGGCCCTGCGGTCTTCCGATTCGATCACGGCCTTCTCGGGATCAACCAGCACGGCGAACTGATGCCGTCCAGCGGGGAGATCCCAGGCCATGGTGAAGGATTCACTTTCTCCAGCATTCATCCAGGGAATGCGCACATACCGGTGCGAGGCATAACTGTCGTTCAGAACCACCGCGACACCCACGTTGCTCACATCCATCTCTCCGCAGTTGAGAATGCGGAAACGGATCGTGCCGTCGCTGTAACCCAACCCATCGACCGCCATGTCGCTTCCCAGCATGGCGGTGGTTTCCAGGGGGTAGAGCACCAGGCGATCGATCGACTGAAGACGGGTGGCTGCATGCTCATGGTGGAGATGCCCGCCGTAGGCGAGGTCCGTGCTGCAGCCATGAATGTGCAGATGGGCTCCGGGTTGGGGAACGGTGACCCGGCCCAGCTCCGGTTCTGTATCAAAGAATCCGCAGCAATCCCACTGCATCGAACGGCCCAGATAGCGAATGGGATCGTTTGGATCCTCCTGCGGCAGAGGTGCAAGCCGGTAGTGCTGGAGCATGTCATAGATGCTTAGAGACGCCGTCGTCTCGCCATCGGCACTGCTGGCGACGCCAGCGTTACGGCGCTGCTGACCCATGCAGAGCTTGGACGCGACCGTGATCACCAGTTCGTGCCAATGGGCAACGAGGCGAACGCCATAGACAGGTGCCGGTTCCAGGAGCCCCTGCCGCCGACCGGTGTCGATTGCGGTGGCCACGAGATCCTGCAGGCGAGCCCCGTCGACAGCACCCAGACGCTCAAGGGGCACAGGACGGCGCAGATCCGTGGCGTCACGGGTGAAACACACGTAGGGGAAGTGGCTGCCTGCATCGCCCCGATCGAGCTTGACAACGCTCCCGTCACTGGCGACACAGCGCCAGATCGCTGATCCCCTGGTGTCGTCATGGAGGAATGTCAGCTCTCCATTGTCGACACTGGTTGTTGTCCCAAGACCGAGAACGTCCCCCTCGAGGGGGATCCGTTCGAGCGGAAGGTGCTCCTGGATGTCCCCGAGGATCAGATCGGACACCGTGTTTGCAATGGTGAGATCGGCCATACAACCAGTCTGGGGAGAGACTGTCGGATCGGCACCAAGACCCGATCAGCATCACTGGACCAGCATCAGTCGGCCTCGAGCACCGTCGAGCCAGGCACTGCTGCCCAGGGGAAGTGCCTGATTCGGACCGCCATGGCCGACCGGAAGACCCAGCACCAGCGGGATCCCCAGATCCCCCAGCCGTTCCACGAGGATCTCCTCCATGGTGAAGTCGCCCGGAAGGATGTCGTCCATCGCCCAGCTGAACCGTCCGCAGGCGACGCCTGCCAGGTCCTGAAGCAGACCCGCAGATCGCCACTGGGTCAACATTCGATCAACCCTGTAGGGCGCTTCGCCGACATCCTCCAGCACAAGGATGGCCCCACGCAGATCGGGGAACCAGGGTGTGCCGACCAGATGGGTCGCCACGGTGAGATTGGTCACCACAAGGGGGCCTCTGGCCTGACCGGCACGGACACCGCGACCCTCGAGGGGGCCGACTGAACGGCCTGACAGCAGATCAACCGTTCGGATCCACTGCGACTCGGATCCACCGCAGGTGCCGTGCACACCCCCCGTCAGCCCTGCGGACCACTGCGCCAGCAAGAGGGCACTGGTGTCGGAAAAACCAAGTGTCCACTTGGATCGGGCAGGAAAGCGGAAGCCCGCTTCCAGCACGCGTGCTGACCCCCAACCGCCGGCAAGGGTCACCAGTCCATCAATCGCGGGATCGGCCCAGGCTGCCGCCAGGGCATCCCGACGCTCCTGATCACGCCCCGAGAAATAGCGCCACTGGCCATACACGCTGGCTGGCACCTCGAGCTCCCAGCCTTCTGCAGCGCAGCGCCGTTGCAGAAGCTCAAGGCCGGCATCCGGTTCCAGCCAGGTGCCGGGATTGATGAGCCGGAGGCGAGACCCGGATCGCAGCGGGGCTGGGGGAGGCAACGGAGGTCGTGCTCCCTGCGATGGGCTCGCAACCGACCGGTTCAAGGGTCCCAGGCCAGCAAGCACCGTTCCGGCGGTGAGGCCCAGACGCAACAGGGAGCGTCGCCGCAGGGCGATGGAACGAAAGGGATCCATCTGATCGAGCAACCAGGCAGCCTTGCGACGATTCTGGGCGGGATGGGCCCTACCCAGCCACCAGCAGCAATCAGCCGATCAAGGCTTCAATCAGGGTGCGTCCGTCCACACCACCGGTGGTGCTGTCGCAGGCCCGCTCCGGATGGGGCATCAGTC
>WTHL01000033.1 GCA_011523155.1 Synechococcus sp. PL34863bin_39
GGTTTCCACGCCGTACTCATTCTCAAGGCGGTGCTGCACGACCTCGAGCTGCAGTTGTCCCACTGCGGCCAGAATCGGATCCCTGCGGCTCTGATCGGTGTCGTAGAGGATCTGGACTGCGCCCTCTTCGCGCAGCTCATTGACCCCTTTGCGGAAGTTCTTGAAGGCTGATGGATTGGGGTTGCGCAACCAACTGAAAATCTCGGGGCTGAAGCAGGGAATGCCTTCGAATTCCACCTTCGAGCCCGTGTAGAGGGTGTCGCCGATGGCAAACATGCCCGGGTTGTTGAGGCCGATCACGTCTCCTGGGTAGGCATCCTCCACAACGGCCCTGTCCTGTCCGAACAGCTTCTGCGGACGCGACAGGCGGATGGTCTTGCCCGTTCTGGCATGCCGCACGCTCATGTCTTTCTCAAACCGGCCGCTGCAGACCCGCACAAAAGCCACCCGGTCGCGATGGCGCGGGTCCATGTTGGCCTGCAGTTTGAACACGAATCCGCTGAACTCCGGCCTGAGGGGATCGATCAGACCGTCACGACCCGAGCGGGCGATCGGCCGCTGGGCCATCTCCAGAAAGGCATCGAGGAAGGGACGCACTCCGAAGTTGGTCATGGCTGAGCCGAAGAACACCGGGGTCAGCTCACCGGCATGCACCAGTTCGAGGTCCAGCGCGGCACCCGCCGCTTCCAGGAGATCCAGTTCCTCCAGCGCCTGCTCCAGCAGGTCCGGTTCCACCAGGTCAGCCAGCTTCGGATCGTCGGCCGCCAGTTCCTGCTCCTCGGCCTGGCGGCCCCGTTCCGCTCGGCTGAACAGGATCACGCGGCGCGTGCGCCGGTCGATCACCCCACGGAATTGCTCTCCACTCCCGATCGGCCAGTTGACTGCCCAGGGCGTCAGACCGAGTTCCGATTCGATTTCATCCAGCAGGGAGAGCGGATCCCGGCCCGGACGATCCATCTTGTTGATGAACGTGAAAATCGGGATCTGCCGCATACGGCAGACCTCGAACAGCTTGCGCGTCTGCGGCTCCAGCCCCTTGGCGGCGTCCTCGAGCATCACCGCATTGTCGGCGGCGGCAAGGGTTCTGTAGGTGTCCTCGGAGAAGTCCTGGTGCCCGGGCGTGTCGAGCAGATTGATGGTGTTGGCGCCGTAATCGAACTGAAGAACGGTGGATGTGATCGAGATCCCCCGCTGCTTCTCCAGTTCCATCCAGTCGGAGGTCACCTTCCGCTGTTCGCCCCGTGCCTTGACGGCACCCGCCTGCTGAATGGCACCTCCATACAGCAGCAGCTTTTCGGTGAGGGTGGTTTTACCGGCGTCAGGGTGGGAGATGATCGCGAAGTTGCGGCGGCGATCAACGGCCTGGGCCAGTTCTTCCCGGGGAGCCTCGCCTGTTGTTGAGGCGCTGTTGACGTTGGCGACCACCGGATTACAGCGTTCTGGAACTCGCTACAGCCTGCCAGAGAGGACTGGGCGGGCCCGTCAGGGCAGCCGGCCTGAGATCTCGAGGTAGCGGTCCTCCACCTCCACCACGCTGAGGCCATCAAGGCCAGCGGCCTCCAGTTGATTCCTGACCTCTGCGGCTGTGAACGCGGCATGCAGGGATGCGAGGTAGTCGCGGCGCAGAACCTCAGGTGCATCGATGGCATAACGCTCCAGCAGCCCACGGGCTGCATCGCCACTGGCCGGCCGTCGCAGGTCGCGGTGCAGCACCAGGGCCCCAGGGGCGGCCAGCCGGCGGATCGCCCGCCAAAGGTGCAGGGGCTCATGCAGATGGTGCAGCAGGCTGTTGCTCACCACGGCATCGGCCTCCCGGATGTGGAGAGAGCCGCCTGGGGGGGCGGCCAGTGCGCTCCTGCCACGGACGGCCAGCTCCTGCATCGACGCCTGTCTGTAGATGACTCCCGACCGGGCTTCAGCGGCCCGCTGTCTGGCACAGCTGAGCATCGTTGCCGCCGCATCCACACCAACAACCTCCGCATCCGGCCACGCGGATGCAAGCCGCTCACTGATATTGCCGGGGCCGCAGCCGAGGTCCATCAGGAGGGGATCCGGGCGGCTGGCCAGTCCCTGCTGGCCGCAGAGATCACGCAGACGCTGCACAAAGGCGTTGTCGCTGCCGCTGAAATCGGCGGTGGCATAGGCAGCGACCTGATGGGGGTCATCCATCAGTTCGGGTTCAGGTGTGCGTTGCATCGCGGGACGTCCGGTTCCGGCAAGCCAAGGGGCTCTCGCCTCCGATCCTGAAGGCCTGGGCGCCTGCGATTGCGATGGTCGTGTCCGGCGAGCCCCATGCACCCAGGCCCTCCACCCGACTGAGGCACTGCCAATAGTGGCAACGATCACTTGCCGCCCCCATGGGTGGCGTTAGTGTGCAAATACGATTCCTAACAAGTGCTTCAGTGACGCTGACACCTAGCCGTCCGACGGACGCACAGACGCTGTCCCTCAGTAACGGTGATTTTCCCGCTACGGCCCCGGCGGCGAATCCTGTCTTTTATCGGACCTACAGC
>WTHL01000250.1 GCA_011523155.1 Synechococcus sp. PL34863bin_39
ACAACCTCTTCTGGCGCTGCTGCACTCCAACGATTACACCGTGCGGGAGGAGGTGATTCGCACGCTTGGTGCCATGGGCAGCCACGATGCTGTTGTGGGCATCCGCGCTTTGTTGGCCAGTGGATTGGCGGGTGCAGGAGCTGAGCAGCCCTCATCTCCCTTACTCAACCAACCTTGTGAAGCCCTGCTGGAAGCTCTTGGTGACATTGGTGATGGCAGCAGCAGCAACCTCGCCGTCATTCAGCCATTTACAAAGCATCCTCGGCCTTTGATTCGTTCAGCAGCCTATCGAGCACTGCTTCAGCTCACAGGACTTGATCACTGGGGGGAAGAGCTGAAAAAGCTGCTGCAGCATCCCGAAGCCCTGGTGCGCCGTAGCGCACTGCTCGACCTCGGAGCCACCGGCTGGATGGCCGCCGTTCCCTCGATCCGCTCGGCTGCCGTCGAACCCAGCCTCAAGCTTGTCGCACTCCGTGAACTGGCAGAACACAACAACGATCCAGATGGCGTACTGGATGCGATGGATGGGCTGCTCTGATGACGACCACAGCATTGGACCAGGCGCTTCAGACGCTCGAACACGCCAGCAGCACCCCTGAACTTGTTCGAGCGGCACAAGCACTCTGTGCACTGAACGACCTTGAGGCCGCCAGGCCGCTGATCAAAGTGCTGGGATTCAATAACCCCGCGGTGGCGGCCGTCGCAACACAAGGCCTGATTCAACTGGGACGGGACATCGTTCCCACGCTTCTGGTCAGCCTGGATGCCCGCAATTACGGCGCCAGGGCCTGGGTGGTGAAGGTGCTTGCCGCCTTGCGGGATCCACGTGGGCTCGATCTTCTCGAGCATGCACTCAACGCAGATATTGCGCCAAGCGTGCGGCGTTCAGCAACCCGTGGCCTGGCGGACTTGGAGCTGGCCAAAGGCACAGAAGACAGTCAGCTTGAGCGATGCTTCCAGGGCCTTCTAAGAGCTGGGCGAGACGATGAGTGGGTGGTGCGTTATGCAGCTGCGTACGGATTCGAGCAGCGGTTGCGGAACGCAACTATGCCAAAACGACTCACCGATCAGGGCCGTAACGCCTTGCAGCAGCTCGCCTCTGATGCAGAAGATGTCAAGGTGGTTCGAATGCGGGCCACCCAGGCCCTTGAGCGCATCAACGCGTCATGACGCAAAAACTCCTGTTTGTCTGCCTGGGCAACATCTGTCGCTCCCCTGCCGCCGAGGGCGTGTTTCTGCATCTGCTCGAAAGGCAAGGCCTGTCGGATCACTTCGTGGTTGATTCCGCAGGAACCGGCAGCTGGCATGTGGGCAACAGGGCGGACTCCCGCATGCGGGCCGCGGCCGAACGCCGCGGGATCCATCTTCCAAGCCGGGCCCGGCAGATCGAACTGGGTGACCTGAGCCAGTTCGACTGGGTCATCACCATGGATCACGACAATCTGAGGACCGTCAAGAGCCTTGCGCAGGAAGCCGGGTCGAACGCAACGGCTGAAATCCGCTCGATGCTGAGTTTTGCCCGTGAGTCACAGCTGTCTGAGGTTCCGGATCCCTATTACGGCGGAGACCAGGGCTTCGAACAGGTGCTCGACCTGCTCGAAGACGCCTGCAGCGGGCTGCTCGATGCCCTGCACAACGACCTCAGGCGTTGACGCCGGGCCAGGCGTCAGCAGGGATCTTGGCGCGGAAGAGATCAACCAGGGCATCGATCACAGCCTCGATCCCCATGCCATCGGTGATCAGCTCCGTGGCGTCCTCAGCCTGCACGAGAGGGGCCACCTCCCTGGAGCTGTCGAGCTGATCACGCTGCACAATCTGAGCTTCGAGCTCCGCGAGAGACGGAACATCGAAGCCGCGACGTTCAAGATCCTGGGCACGACGACGTGCCCTCTCCGCAGGCGTTGCTGTCAGAAACACCTTGACGTCAGCGTCAGGAAACACAGCCGTGCCGATATCCCGACCTTCCGCCACCAGTCCGCCACGGGTCCCAAGGCGCTGTTGCTGGGCAGTCAGCAGCGCACGCACACAGCCATGGGCCGCCACCGCGGACACCCTGGCCGTGACGCGCGGGTCGCGAATCACCTCGGTGACATCCGTGCCATTGACACGCACGGCTTGCACACCCTCAACAAGGGGATCGAGCTCCACGACCAGGCCTTCCAGCGCAGGTTCAACCGCAGCGACGTCATCAGGATCCAGTCCCTGCTCAAGCACCCACCAGGTCACGGCGCGATACATCGCGCCGGTGTCGAGATAAAGAAGTCCCAGACGTTCGGCAACGGCACGGGTCACCGTGCTTTTGCCCGCACCGGCGGGGCCGTCGATGGCAACGATGGGAGAACGGGTCATCAGCGCGATGTGATCGATCAATCGGGTCGTGCCGCAACGCACTGCGGCCGCGAGAAGTCGGCAAGCCTGATCTTCCGGCGCGGGCTGCAGATCGGAGGGGTTGACGACCTCTACATACTCCACCGCAAGACCTTCCCTTTCCATTGACCTGGACAGAGCAGCCAGGTCAATGGAGTCACCGCTCCGACGCACAGCATCCGCAGCCTCCTGAAGCACCCGTGGCAGGACCAGGCCCCTTTGACGCTCCCTGTCGCTGAGATACCTGTTCCGGGAGCTGCTCGCCAATCCATCGGCATCCCGCACCGTGGGGCAGCCGCAGACCCGCACGGGGAGTGCCAGCTCGGAAACCAGGGCGCGAACAATCGTGAGTTGCTGCCAGTCTTTTTCCCCCAGCACAAGCACAGCAGGCCGCACCAGGGCAAGCAAGCGACTGACCACTGTGGCGACGCCATCGAAATGCCCCGGCCGACCAGCACCGCAAAGGGGTCCCTGCAACGACGGGGGAACCCGAAGACGAAACACCTGATCAGCGCCCTGGGGATAGATCTGCTGATCGGTCGGGCACCAGAGCGCATCGGCACCGGCATGCTCAGCGACAGCGCAATCAGCGTCGAACGTGCGCGGATAGCGCTCGAAATCCTCACCAGCCCCGAACTGGAGTGGATTCACGTAGACACTGGCCAGCACGGAGCAGGGGGCTTGCTGCAACCGACGGGCATGAACCATGAGCTGCGCATGGCCTTGGTGCAACCCGCCCATCGTGGGCACGAAATGCACGGGAGACTGCTGCTGAGCACGCCAGGACCGCAGGTCTGACAGCGTTCTGAGGATCTGAAGAGTCAGCGCAACACCTCAAGTCGAACCTGGGCAATTCCCGACGCGACCAGTCCAAGCGTGGTGGCAGCGCCATGGCCGAGATCGATCACACGATGGGCAACAAATGGGCCTCGGTCATTGATCCGGATCACGGCAGTGCGACCGTTCCAGAGATTGGTGACACGCACTCGGGTCCCGAAGGGAAGGGTGCGGTGCGCAGCGGTCATCGTGCCCGGCCGGTAGACCTCGCCGCTGGCCGTTCGGTTGCCGTAGAAGCCTGGCCCATACCAACTCGCTTCTCCCGTGCTGACGGAGACCACGGAGGGTTCTGCGATCGGCGGCAAGGTAGGGGCAGAAGGACTAATCACCTCAGACCGGGGAGCGATTCGCAGTCCCGATGATGATGCGGACGAATCGGTGGGGAGCATGCCGATGGACTGACTCGACACCACATCGCCCGCGCCAGCGGAGCCAGGCGCGGCGGGGACATCGGCATAAACCGGCAGAACGACAACGCCACTGGCAGTGATGGCGACGAGAGTGCTGCAGCCGAGGAAAAGACGGGGAAGCGTTGAACCCATGCCCGGCGGACATTCCGAATCAACCCAGCTCTGCCCCGCAGGCATCGAGGGCTGATGATTGATCCGAGGCCATGGCATCTGATCAACCGAAGAATGTCCTGATCATTCGAAGAACCGACGCACGCTAAGGAGGTTTGGACCACCGAGCCACGCGGGAGCCTCGCAACCAACCGGCACGATGATCACGTCAGCCCCCCAGACACCAGGCCCGGAGCCAGAGGTGCAGGCCCGAGCCGACCAGGACGGATCAGCAGCAGCAATCACTCTCAGAAGCAGGGCTGATCGGTGATGGGCGGAGAGGAACCACCCCGCCCTGGACCTCGGGGAGAGAGGATCAGGGAAGTTGCGTACCGGGTCCGCCCCGCTTGGGAATGGATTACAAGAGTGCAGGGGTGGATGTTGAAGCCGGGCGGGCCTTCGTCGACAGGATCCGTTCCAGCGTTGAGGCCACCTTCAGGCCGGAGGTGGTGGGAGGCCTGGGCGGCTTCGGCGGCGTGATGCGGCTGCCTGCGGGCATGCGCAAACCACTGCTGGTGTCAGGCACAGATGGGGTCGGAACCAAGCTCGAGCTGGCCCAGGACCACGGCAGTCACCACAACGTTGGAATCGACCTGGTGGCGATGTGCGTGAATGATGTGATCACATCGGGGGCCGCGCCGCTCTTCTTCCTGGATTACATGGCCACGGGGGCCCTGAGTCCGGAAGCCATGGCCGAGGTGGTTGAAGGGATTGCCGCAGGCTGCCGGCGCAGTGGCTGCTCCCTGCTGGGTGGGGAAACCGCTGAGATGCCTGGGTTCTACCCCGCTGGTCGATACGACCTTGCCGGCTTCTGCGTGGCCGTGGTGGAGGAAGATGACGTCATCGATGGCAGGGCCATTGGAGCGGGCGACAGGGTTGTCGGGGTCGCCAGCAATGGTGTGCACAGCAATGGATTCAGCCTGGTGCGCAAAGTGCTGGCCATGGCGGGGGTCGATGGGACAACACGATTCGGGCAACGACAGACACCTCTCATCGACGCCCTTCTCGCCCCCACCACGCTCTACGGAGCACTGGTGCAGAGCCTTCTGACGTCAGAGGTGCCACTGCACGGCATGGCCCACATCACCGGTGGAGGACTCCCCGAGAACCTGCCGCGCTGCCTGCCGGAGGGTCTCTTGGTCCGTGTTGATCCCCTGAGCTGGCCCCGACCTGAACTGTTCTCCTGGCTGCAGACGAATGGCTCCATCCCGGAGCGGGATCTCTGGCACACTTTCAATATGGGGATCGGCTTCTGTCTGGTGCTGCCGGAGCAAGCCGTGGATCAGGCTGTCGCTCTCTGCCGCTCACACGATCTCGAGGCCTGGTGCATCGGCGAGGTCGCGACCGCCGAGGGGGATACGCCGTCTGGAGTTCTTGGACTGCCGGATTGAAAGGAATCTGCAGTGCGTTCGTGAACCGCCATGTCAGCCGAACACGTTCAGCATTCGTCGGCCGTACGATCCCTGAAAGCCTTGTCGCCCGGCCCTGGCGACATACGCGTCGATACATCCCCTTAGCTTGAATGCCATTCGATAAGTCCCAACGCACGACCCGTCGGCGATCGTCAGCGGGTCCGGTTCCACCACGTCGACCAGCAGCCAATGGTCCCGATCGCGGCTACCTCAACCGACAGGGTCCACGCCCCACCTTCCTGGCCCTCAAGGACCACGGCAAGGTCTACGTCGCCGATCTGCCCTACCTCTCCGATGGTCAGCTCACGCAGATCAGCAAAGAGGCGTCTGAAGTGCTGGCAAGCCTTGAGCGCCGCATTGCTGAACTGGAAAGCACCCAATTCACCGGGCAAACCGAGCGAGACACGCTGATCAAGGCCTGCACCAAACGGGACGTCACCAACAGATTTCTACGCGCCATCGTCGACGAGCAGGAGCATCGGCGCAACAACCCCGCGGTTCGAAACGCTGCGAACGAATCGCTGCCCCGCACATTCCTGGAGATCGCACGCCACCGCCTCCCGGGGACCACATTTGATTCACTGCTGCAGGAAGCCCTGGCCGCCTGCGAACAGCAGGGCAGCGAACCGGAGCCCGCTGCAGGTCCAGCGAAGGTGATCACCCTTCAGACAGCAGCCGCCAGTCTTCCGGTGGTCGTCAGTCCCGATCCTGAACCCAGTGAGGCAGGCAGCGCCTGAGGCCTCAAGCGCTCAGGAACGGATTGGCAGGCATGCGCTCGCGACAGGCCAATGCCAGCTGATCCAACCGCTGACGATCTGACGACGACAGCGACCAGGCGAGGGCCTGCACCGCATCCCTGGCCTGATGCGGGCGACGCAATCCCGGAAGCGGCGTGGCTCCATGGCCCCGGCACCAGTTCAGGGCCACCTGTGCCAACGATGCCGAATGCCCGGCTGCGATCGCTGCCATAGCTTGCCGAAGGGGTTCACTGGCGGGCAGGAGTCTGCGGAACAGACCAGCCCTCAGCCTGGTGCACGCAGGCATTGGTGACCCTGGAGGCAAGGCGAGAACGCCGAGCGCCAACGGGCTGTAGGCCAGCAGATCAATGCCGAGCTCACGACAGGTGTCCCTGATTCCACCGGAAGCGATGGCCTCCGGTGCCAGCAAGGACATCTGAACCTGCAAACTCCGCAGGGGGACTCCACGGGCACGCAGTCGCTGCTGCAGAGCACGGAGTCGAATCGGGCCAAGATTCGAGACACCCAGCTCAGCGACCTGGCCGCCCAGCACAAGATCCGCAAGTCCGTCGAGAAGGGGCCCTTCCTGCCATGGCGCATGTCGCGCTGTGCTCCAGTGCAACTGGACGCGATGGAGATGACCTGACAAGCGGTCGGCGCTCGCGGCAAAGGCACGATCAAAACCACGACGACCCAGCCGCCATGGGAACGGAGCCAGCTTGGTGGCCACGGTGAGCGATGACCGCAGCTGTGGATCCATCGCATCCACCAGCCGACCCAGCAACAGCTCACTGCGACCGTTGAAGCGGCCAGTGCCATAGGAATCAGCCGTATCCACGAGGGTCAACCCTCCCCGAACCCCAACCTCCAGCGTCTCGGCGAGTTCCGGATCATCCCGCTCAGGCTCATAGCCCCAGAGCAGCTGGTTCCCCCAGGACCAGGTTCCAAAGCCAACTCCCACCATGACGCCCGCTTCACTCGGCGTCATGATCGCGGCCCTGAGATCAAAACGGCTGCGATAGCCCACTAAAACTCAGCATCAAAAAAGCCTGGATGCAAGGCATCCAGGCTGGGCACAGGGAACGAACACAGGGCCAGGGAATCAAAAGCGATAGCTGAACTTTCCTCCATACATGCGCCGGTAGGCTGCATTGCTGGAGTTTTTGACGGCCTTGGTGTAGCAGAAGCCCGAACCATCTCCGGAGAAGCTGGGCGCAGTGATAACAGGAGCCTTGTTAAGCATTTTGACCAACAGGCTGCCTGAATACATGGCGTTCTCGGACGTGGCGTTTGAAGGTGTCAACTCCAGCGTGCCGATAAATGTGGAGCAATAGGAACGAGCTTCCGACTTAAAGCCACGCAGATAAGGGACGGTGTCGATCCCAAAGGTCTCGAGATACTCTTCAGACGTCACGACGTGGTCGACAAAAGCATCAAATCCCTGGTCAGCGATCAGTTGAATCGCAGCACTGACCTCCTGCTGGGTGCGAGGAGCGCGTCCAAGCAGATGCTTGGTTGTCAGCTCGACGCCGCGCATTGGCGCCACTGCATGGAAGAACTTGTTCTTGTAGAGGTCAGACTTGACCAAGCCGGCCATGAATCCACGGACATCAATCCGGCCATCACGAAGAAAGGCCTCCAGTGAAGCGAGACGCTGACTTGCGTTGACACCAATGCTTCCAAACACCTGCTTGTAAGCGGCAGAAATAGCCGCCTCAAGTGCTGCCTCACCAGTGGCAGCATAGGAATGATTGACCGAGGAGAAAGGGCAATCCTCGTGGAGTCGAGGACCTGTCCCCAGACCCATTGAGCCGCACTGATTCTCCTTATATTGACCAGAACTCGAAGCAGACTTGCCGCCGTTGGACTGTGCACTTTTTGCGGCGTTGGCTTGATTGGAATGCGCAAAAGAAACGCGATTCTTATCAGCAAAACTCTGCTTGAGCTTGATGGCAGGCATGGTGGGGCTAAAAAATTAAACCAGTTTTTTTTAGGACGTCTTTTTGATATTCCTCAGAATCTTAGCGTTATTTAAAACAAGTGCCGGCGCCCCCACAAAGGAACGGCTAAGTTACTTTGCGCAACTAGTTCACCGGAAAAACTTCGTGCTATTCCATCAGAACTTGACATGCATGCAGGCTGAAGAGCGGAATTCAAAAGGCATATCCAGTTAAAAGCAGTACACCGCAGAAGCTTTCCTCGGCGAAGCATGAGAGAACCCTGATCACAGGCGACCCAACCGTCTTGACCATCAGCAACCTGACAGGTACGCCATGATCAGAGCCCAAGCGGGCACTGAACGCAGAAGTGACAACAAACAATGAAGCACAAGCGACCAGTTCAATAAACAGCGTCCCTCAGAAGTCACACGGACGCGACGAAGGGCTGGAACCGGTGCTCTGCCCCCACTGCAAGCGCACTGCCACGAATGGGATCCGCTGCCTCGGCATGTGCGTGGCCGACAACGAGTACTGAATCGACTCCTAACCGGAGGGGACCCGCAGCCGCTCCCACGCAGATGACGACCACAAGCACTGAACCAAGACATCTCGGCATTCCGCTCCTGAGCGCTGCATCGCTCTTCGTCGGACTCTCCAGCCCAGGGGCAGGCGAAACCATCGCGTCGATCGGACGGATGCAGAGGAACACATCGGACTGCGTTCTGCGCGTTTCCAGTCGCTCCCAACAACGCTGCAGACAGGTCCAGCTGGATCGAAAGACAGAGTCCGTTCTCCGGATCCGTTTCATCGGTGCCAGCGAAACCGAAGGCGTCATCACCAGCCTCAGCTTTGTGAGCGCGGACCCCTCAACCCCCCTGCCACTGCGCTGCACCCAGGGACGCTGTCAACTCCAGGGCTCCAGCAGCTGGGAGGGACCTGTTCTCGGCGCCTCGGAATCCTTCACCAACAGCCTTGGCATCTCGATCGGCGTCCCGAAGGCCTGGGCTGCCCATGGCGTGTGCCGCGTCAGCCAGGTGAACGTGATCTGCGAAGCCACACGCAGCGACGGACTCGCGCTCAGGGCCGAAGCATGGTTCTGAAGGATGGGCCCAAAACCGATCAATCCAAGAGGAATGCATGAATCGCATCCAGTCAACGAAAACATGGTGGACAGCAAAGTTGAAGACATAACCTTCAACAGGCAATCAACGGTGGTTCATGCTTTGCATCTAAAACCGAACAACCCAAGCCGTCATCGTCAAGAGACTGGAACCAATCAACTCTCTTGACCAGGGGGGCTGTAAAGCGCAATATCCCTGAAGTCAAACCAATTGTCTTCAGCCGACGTGGGCTCACCAGCGGAAGCGTTGTAGTTGATCGTGATCTGCTCATCACGGTCAATATCCCTGGCAGCGGAGATCACCAAAAACTCTCCACTTGAATCCGCTTTGTAGCGTGCATTCGCTGGATTCGCGTGGTTGTAAAGGCTTCCGTAGCCCAGAGCAATCGCCTGCATGTTCTCATTGGCTTTTGTTTTAAGCCCCGGAACCAAGGTCGACCAAGCAAAGACAACATTCCTGACTTCGATGGGCAGATATTGAAACGGAGTCTCGAATTTCATCACCGGACAGACCTCGATCACCTCACCAGCAGCAATCGCCCGAGAGGCAAACATCCCCCTCCCCATGGAAGTTCCAGTCTCTTTGACATACCCAATCGACGGAGAAGGTTGCATTAATTGCCGCCCAACTAACACGAGAAAGTGATTTTTAATTTAAGACGAAAGCTAAACCAGCGCAATCGCTCCATGACCAGAATCAAACGCCTTGACACCTTGAAAACCGAGGCCAGAACGACCAGATGATCCGTTCATACCCCCAGACCGTCACCAGGCACGCACCCAAACCCCGGCCCCCCAGCAACCTGAACGCACCACGACAACC
>WTHL01000161.1 GCA_011523155.1 Synechococcus sp. PL34863bin_39
GCGGAAGAGCGGGTCTGCGGCCAGGCGGCCTGCTTCAGCGACTGGTGGTGGCTTTGAGCGGGGGCGACGCGATGACCCAACCGTCCTGCCAGATCGGCATTGCGATCTATCGGCAACCCTTGGGCTGGATCCAGCAGTGCATCCGCAGCGCTCTGGAGCAAGACTATGAGGGGCCGATCATGATCACCGTCCGCACAGACGGCGCCACAGCCTGTGATCCGGCCTGCATCGCCTGGCTCAGAGAAACAGCAGAAAGTCATCCCAACCTGCAGCTGATCGAAGGCGACAGCCAGCTGGGCACGTTCGGCTCGTACCGAGCGATCTTCGACACACAAACCACCACCTATCTCTGCCAGCTCGATGCCGACGACTGGCTGGAAGCAGACGCAATCTCAAGCGCTATTCAGGTGCTGGCAAGCCAACCCAGCGTCCCATTCACTTACAGCGACACCACCGAGATCGGGCCTGACGGCCAGAAACTGGGTCCAGGCATGCGCTCAAAAGTTCCCTTCAACCAGATGAGCATGCTGGTGCAGTTCATCACCTTCCACCTGCGGGTGATCCGGCGCAGCGCCTACGCAGTGTGCGGGGGATATGACCCCAAGCTTCTCTACACCGGCGATTACGACCTCTCGCTGCGTCTCTGTGAACAAGGGGCACCGGCCCACATCCCTCAAGCGTCGTACAACTACCGCATCCATCCCGACAACACCTCAGGACGTCACCGCCAGGCCACGGTGGAAGAGGCCTTCACCGTCGCGCAAACGGCCTTGGAACGGCGACGCCTGGCACACCTGCACGAGCTAAGCCTCAACACAACAAAGCAACAGGTCACGCTGCGTCCACGCCATGGGCCAATCGCCGTGGTTGGCATGCACCGCTCCGGCACCTCGCTGCTGGCATTGATGCTGCAGCGACTGGGCCTGAATCTTGGAGATGATCTGATCACCGGCGATCGACAAAACCCCGACGGCTACGGCGAAGACCAAGTCGTGGTCAACCTGCAGCGGCATCTGCTGCAACGCCACTGCGGGAATGCCCAGGGATGGCCTGACTGGGGTTGGCGTGAAAACAGCAACCAGTCACCCGTCCCAGCGGGCGACCCTGAATGGGAAGCAGCAGCGAGGGCTTATCTGAACAAGCGCCAGAACAGCTCAGGTCCGTGGGGCTGGAAAGATCCCCGCACCACCCTGCTCTTGCCCCAATGGTTGCGACTTGACCCAGGCTTGCGGGTGATCGGGATCTATCGCGATCCATGGGAGGTGGTCGAGGCTCTGCAACGCGTCCAACCACCGATTTTCCTGAGGCATCCCAACTGGGGACTGCAGATCTGGCAGCACTACAACCAAGCGCTGGCCGACTTCGTCGAACAGCATCCGGAGCGTTGCATCCTGCTGCACAACAGCACGCTCACCCAGAGGCCCGAACGACTGATTGAGGCCCTCGAGCAGCAGTGGGGCGGGCGCCTTCAAGAACCACGCGAGGTGGCACTGCGGCGTTTGCAGGATCTGATTCGACCCGACCGGATGCAAACAACAGCCTCGCAAGATCCACTGGCCGCGCTGCACCGCCACTGCAGCCCTGAAAGCGCCAAGCTGCTGCACCGGCTCGATGCACTGGCGACCTGCCCATCCGAACTGCATCTGTGCAACAACTCATTCACTCCTGCTGCCAACAAGGCATCAACGGCTGAACTCGCCGTGGTGATCACCAGCTACAACCAGGGCGACTTACTGCTGGAAGCCGTTGCGAGTGTGTGGCGCCATGGGCAGGACTGCACGCCGGAACTGTTGATCGTGGACGACGGCTCCGACCAACCCCGCACCCTTGAAGTCCTACGCCACCTCAGCGAACTGGGCCTGCGGGTGATCCGCCAAAAAAATCAGGGACTTGCAGCCGCACGCAACCGGGGTGTCACCGAGACCAAGGCCCCTGTGCTGCTGTTTCTCGACGACGACAACCGACTGCTCCAGCCATACTTCACCGCCGGCCTGGCCATGCTTCGCCAGCATCCACAACTGGACAGCATCTATGGCGACTGTCTGGAATTCGGCTCCCGGCAACGCCTGCGGCGGGTTGGTCCGATCACCGCCAATCAACTCTGGGCAATGAACCACATCGACAATTGCGCCCTGATGCGCCGCAGCCTGCTGGAGCGCTGCGGTGGTTACGACACAGAGCTACCGGCCTTTGAAGACTGGGACCTGTGGCTGCAGGCCCTGAGCCAGAAACAAAGCTTGCAGCTGGGCTATCTCGATCTCCCCTGCTTCGAATATCGCGTTCGCCCCGACTCCATGCTGCAACGCCTCTTCCAAAGCCCAAGCCTGCAAACGCAGGTAATGGAACGGCTGCGTCAACGCCACGGCAACAGGGTGGGCCACGGCGGATTCGGTACGGCTGCCCCACCTCCGAAGCCGTAGCTACCGAACTTATGGCGTGAGGGCCGCCCATTCAGGGCCGGTTCTCACGCTTCTGGTTCTCATCCAAGCGGCGCAGATTGTGATGGCGGGCG
>WTHL01000168.1 GCA_011523155.1 Synechococcus sp. PL34863bin_39
CCTTCAGCGTGCTGAGCAGGGTCTGGATTCCCGCCGCCTTGTGCAGGGGCCTGTCGAGCTCCGGTATCGGGGCCATGGCCAGGGGTGAAAATCCTGGGATGTCGTTGGCATTGCCGAAGCCACTGGCATCACGAGCACCCTGGAGCGCCCGTTCGAGCCCCGACTGCGACAGGTCCGAGGTGCTGGTGATTCCGACAAGACCCTCCCGGTTCCAGACACGAATGGTGATGGAACTCCGCTGGGAGGCTTTCAGTTGTTTGGGTTCGCCGCGGTCCACCTGCACCGACGCATTCGTGCTGCAGCTGGCCCCGAGATCCCATCGCTCGATACCTGAACCTGCCGCAAGGGCATGCAGTTGATCGCGAAGTTCGATCACGTTCAAAGGCTTCGGTTCCGCCGTGGCTGTGTTGATGGTCATGCTCAGCGTCCTCCGATGGTGATGGAATCGACCTTGATGTGCGGTTGCCCAACGGTGACGAAGATGCTGCCGCTCACGGATCCGCAGTACCCAGCTGCCAGATCGAGGTCATCGGCACACATCGAGATCTTCGGCATCACCTCCTTGGCTTCACCGATCAGAGTGGCCCCTTTGACCGGTTTTCCAAGCTTGCCGTTCTCGATCAGATACCCCTCCTCCACCGAGAAGTTGAACTGACCCGTGGCCCCGACGCTGCCGCCACCCATGGACTTGCAGTACAACCCCTGGTCGACGGATTGAATCAGGTCCTCCGGTTGATGGGGACCTGCTGCGATGTAGGTGTTGCGCATCCGGCTTGCCGCAGCGAACCCATGGCTCTGGCGACGACCGCTTCCGGTGCGTGCATGGCCGGTCCGCATTTCGCCGGCCCTGTCGCTGAGAAAGCGTTTCAGTACACCGTTTTCAATCAGAACGGTGCGCTGGGCTTCCATGCCCTCATCGTCCATGGCGATGGAACCGAATGCGCCACGGCTCAGACCCTCGTCGATTGCGGTGACGGCCGGATGGGCAATGACCTCATCAATGCAGTCGGAGAAGGGGGTTGTTCCCCGCTCCACCTGGGTGGTTTCGAGGAGGTGGCCGCAGGCTTCGTGGAAGATCACTCCACCGAAGCGGTTGGCCAGCACCACTGGCATCTGACCACCATCGACGTAATCGGCATAAAGCATGGTGGCTGCGCTTGAGCAGACCTCAGACGCCGAGGCATCAACATCCCATTCGCGCAGATCATCGGGACGGTCGGTCGATCCATAGCGGCGGCCGATGCTGGCCCGATGGTCACCATCGGCAGCCAGGACGCTCAGACCGCTTGACTGATGAAGACGGATGTCACGCGCGAATGTGCCGTCACTGGCTGCGATAAGAACCTCCTGCCAGTCACGTGAATAGGACCCGCGTCGAACCTCGAGATGGCGGCCGTGGTGCTGGAGTCTGTCGGTGCCTTCCAGCAGTCGCGCCGTGCTGAGCGCCAGGTCAGGAGAGTGAGCAAGCCAGTGTTGTTTACCTGCTGCAAAGTCACGAAGGCGATCCAGTCCTTCGAACGGGTTGGGTGAAGCGGCCATCTGCCGTCCCAGGCCAAGCATGGCCAGGGCCTGGTCAAGGGCCAGAAGCAGGCCCTGATCACTCAGGTCGTTCGTGCTGACGAAGCCATCACGGGCGCCGCTGAAGACCCGGATTCCAGCGCCCATCGCAAAGGCAGGGCTGACGCTGGTAATGCTGCTCTGTTCCGCCAGAACGCCGAGGTGGTCCGTTCTCTCAAGAAACACCTCCACCAGATCGGCACCGGCCTTGCGACCTTCGCCGAGCAGTGATTCCAGACGCTCTTTCCATTGACTGCGACCTGGATCAAGGCCCTGGTCCTGGCGTTCCACTGGCTGGGATGCGACCAAACCGCCCATGTGCGACAAGCTTTGATTATGGAGAATCGCAAACAACAATGCCCGGCAGTTGCCGGGCATTGGGTTCGTTTAGGGGCGGTTGAAAGGAATCAGCGCACGGCTGGCTGATACTTGTCACTGGCCACGGGTGGCATCAGGAACAACGACGCCATCTGAACAGCATTGGCTGCGAAGTGGGGAAGTTTGCGGAGCAGCTTCAGCGGTGCAGGTGCGTTGCTGGCATCGGCTGCAGCCAGTGCTGCGTTGTTGGAGACCAGATTCTCAAGACCGTCCCAGAACTTCGGATTCTTGACGTCCAGAACCACCGGGAACACCCGAGCGGACGTTTCGTTCGTCTTGTCGATCACCATCCGGTCGTACTCGCGGGCGTCGAGGCCGAGGGCTTCGTAGAACTCTTTACGAGCGACGTCGCGCACGTACATCGTCGCGAAGACAGCAAGCAGGAAGAATCGACACCACAACCTTGCACGCAGGCCACGGACGGTGTCGGGCTGTGCCTTCATCAAGGCATCAAAGAAGTCGCCGTGGCGGTTCTCGTCCTGACACCAGTTCTCAAAGAAGTTGAAGATCGGGAAAATCTTGCTGTCGGGATTCTTCTCGAGGTGGCGGAAGATCGCGATGTAGCGCCAG
>WTHL01000220.1 GCA_011523155.1 Synechococcus sp. PL34863bin_39
GGCAAGGGGTGAGCAGCCTGCTGCTCCATTAATCCTGAGACAGACGAGCCAGCGTCAAACAAGCGCCTGCTGCCAGCGCTGCGTCAGAGCAGGTGAGACCTGGCGACCCACCAGCCACACCCCATGGCGTGCACGGCTCACGGCGACGTACACAAGCTGCCGTCGTAAGACCTGATCCTGGGGCCAGAAAACGTCATCGGCCACAAACACGTCCCCAAAACTGCTTCCCTGGCTGCGATGCACTGTCAAGACGGCAGCAGGGCCGAGCGAAGCAAAGGCATCACGAATCAGGAAAAAGCGACGCCACAGCGGGCGACCGTTGCGCTTGCCGGCATCCCGGGCCTGGGTGCGCAACCGTTGCAGCACTCTGTCGAGCTGCCGGCGAGCCTCACTCCCGACAGGTGGCTGCAGTCGGAGGGTGAGTTCCAACTCACCACAGCGCACCCTGGCATTGAGGGTGTCAATCACCGGGGTCCCAACACCATCCAGGACCAGCTGACCGCCCCCGGCGAGATCGGCATCGCTGAGACCAAACTGACTGAGATCACAGCGTTCCGGGGTGACGTCCTCCACCACGAGCTCGCGGTTTGAGCCCAGAACCAGATCGGGCTCCTCGCCGGTTTCCGCCCCATCCCTGGACGCTGGTGCCATGACCGCGGTGCGCGTGATCAGCACCTCTCCAGGCAGAACCGGCATCTGATCGGCCATCTCACCGTGAATCGCCCGTCGGGCATGGGGGACGAGCTGCTCAAGGCTGCGGTTCGTCCAACACAGGATGCGCGCCGCGTCGGGGTTATCGCAAACCGCAGCCTGCTTGAGCGCGTCCTGTGCACGCGCCAACCAGGCAGCACGATCAAGACTGCCCACACTCCCCTGGTCTGTGGAACACAGCGGGAACATGGGCGGACGCTCGCAGGCCAGGCTGCCGTCCCGCAGACTGCTGGCCAACTGCAGAACAGGGCCCTGATGGCGGACCACCTGCTGAAGACAGGCGGCCTGGGCGCGTTGCATGGCGAATACCGGACTGTCCACCTCACCGACAGGGGGAAGCTGGGCCGGATCACCAACAAACACAAGACGTGTGCGGAAGGGATGGGCACATTGCAGTGCCACCTGCAAGAGGGAACTGTCGACCATCGACGCTTCATCAATCAGCACCAACCCCAGATGCTCCAGCGCGGTTGCCGTCTGTTCCGTCGGTTCACACAACTCGCGATCGCCCTGACGCTTGAGCTTGAGACGCAGCAAACGGTGGATCGTGGAGGGATACCAGGTGGGTTGCAGGCCTTCAACGCTGAGAGCCTGACGCAAGACACCGACTGCCTTGTGGGTGGGAGCCACCACGGTCCAGCACAGGCCCGTGGCCTCCACCATGCGCAGCAGTCGCATCGACAGAAAGGTTTTGCCGCTGCCCGCGAAGCCACTCAAGACAAAGGGAGTGCCATCGGAACTGCCCTGCAGCCACGCGGCGAAGGCTTCGGCAGCGGCCCGCTGGTCAACCGTGAGGTCTGCGGTCAAACCCTCAGGAACCGGTGCGTCAGGGCCACTCACCCGATTGCCTGGCCGATGCGCTGAGCCAACTCCAGAGGTGACCCCACAAAGGCAAGGCCTGGTAAGGCAATAGCTGGTCCAAGAACACTGCCCACCAGCACTTCAACGCGTGAGTGACCGAGGGTTTCCTTCAGGGGTTTGTCCGGGGTCTCATCCCAGGCACTGCCAGGAAGAGCATTCACGCGGGCGGCCGTGAATCCTGCCGCGCGGCGGATGCCACTGGCGTCGTACATCACCACAAAAGCCACCGTGGCCGCCATGGCAAAGACAGGATCATTGAACCCAGCCTCCCAGCCGATACCAGCCGCCGTCCCTGTCACCAGGGCCGAGTGACTGGATGGCATTCCGCCAGTCTCGATCAGAACGGCTGGGCGCCAGCGGCGGTTCACCACCAGTTCAATCACCAGCTTGGAGAGCTGGGCAAGCCCGCAGGCTGCAAGCCCCCAGGCGAGAACGGAATTGTCCAGGATCTGACCAGTCGGGGACAGGGAGGACACCAAAACAGCCGCCGTTGTCATCGATCACGACCGATGACGTAGTCGGCAAGGGCGAGGAGGGGCGCAGCCTGGGCCAACCCACCTCCAGCGGGTTTGAAGGCATCAAGCGACGATTTCGCCTCGCTGATCAACACCCTGGCGCGCTCCCGCGACTCCTCAAGCCCAAGCAGTTTGGGGTAAGTGGTCTTGTCGGCGACAAGATCCTTGCCGGCGGTTTTACCGAGCACATCGCTGCTGGCCGTGACATCGAGAATGTCATCCACGATCTGGAACGCCAGGCCGATCCCACGCGCATAGGTTCGCAGCGACTCGAGCTGTGCATCATCAGCCCCACCGATCAGGGCACCGGTGATCACGCAGGCCTTGAGCAGGGCCCCCGTCTTGTGGAGATGGATGTACTCAAGTGTCTCAAGGTCGACCTGCTTGCCTTCGCATTCCAGATCGACCACCTGACCACCCACCAGGCCAGGAGCACCGGACACCAGCGAAAGCTCTCCCACCACCTTGAGCAGGCGGTCTGCAGGAACACCGGGACTGCGGAGCGCCACCATTTCAAAGGCACGGGTGAGCAGGGCATCACCCGCGAGGATGGCAACAGCGTCGCCGTACACCTTGTGATTGGTCGGGCGTCCGCGACGGAGGTCATCGTTATCCATCGCGGGCAGATCGTCGTGGATCAACGACATGGTGTGGATCATCTCCAGGGCGACCGCCGTTGGCATGGCGAGCTCGGAATCACCACCGGCCAGTTCGCAGGCCGCCAGACAGAGGATGGGGCGCAGGCGTTTCCCACCTGCCAGCAGCGAGTAGCGCATCGCCTCCCGCAGCGACTCCGGCCTCTCCGGACCGAGAGAGGCATCCAGAGCCGTCTCCACACGCAGCTTCTGAGCTCCGAGATAGGCGTTGAAGTCAAACGCCTGAGCGTCACCCTCCGACCGGGCGCTGCCGGAACTGGTCGCCGCAGCGGTCATGCATCGTTCCAATCTGGCGGGATTCTCTCAGGCCAAGGGACACGTCACCAACACCGGATACACATCGAGGTGTTCGGAGAACGCTTCAGACCACCAGGTCATCAAGACCGTGAACGTGGTGATGGCGCCTGGACCAGGCCACGACGGTGTTCACCAGCAACATGGCCACGGTCATCGGACCGACACCGCCAGGGACAGGGGTCATGGCGGAGGCGATGGCCTCGACATCGTCACTGCGGACATCACCGCAGAGCTTGGCCCTGGTTCCTGCAGGGGCATCGTCGGGAGGTGGCAGTCGATGAATGCCCACATCCACAACGACAGCGCCAGGCTTGACATGCTCAGCCCCGATCATGCGGGGCCGTCCCGCTGCCACCACCAGAACGTCAGCCTGACGGGTGAGCGCAGGAAGATCCCGCGTGCGCGAATGGGCCACGGTCACTGTGGCATTGGCAGCCTGGAGCATGAGCGCCATCGGCTGACCGACCAGAATGCTGCGTCCGATCACAACAGCACGCTTTCCTTCCAGACTCAGCGCGTGCCGGGCCAGCAACGCCATCACACCGGCGGGGGTGCAGCTGCGGGGTCCAGGCTCCCCCTTCAGCAAACGACCGAGATTGAGCGTGTGCAGACCGTCGGCGTCCTTATCAGGGTCGATGGCGGCCAGCAAAGGCCCTTCCTCCAAGCCATCCGGCAAGGGCAGCTGCAACAGGATTCCATCCACACGATCGTCGGCGTTGAGGGCTGCAATCGCTGCCAGCACGTCGTCCTGGGTGCTGGATCCAGGCAGATGGGATCCGTAACTGGCCACACCAATACGAGCGCAGGCCTTTTCTTTATTCGCAACGTAAACACCACTTGCGGGATCATCACCCACACGCAGCACGGCAAGACCGGGTGGACGCCCTGCCCGCTCCGTGCCAGCAGCGATGGACAGCCTCAGACGGTCCTCAAGCTCGGCAGCGAGCTGTTTGCCATCCAGCCTCAGAGCCATAAAAGGTGACTTAGCTCTCTCCAGCATGCCCCTCCGATGGAGCTAGCGTTCATGGCGAATGCCAGTCGCCGTGATTCGCCTCCAACGCCTGCGCCGGCTTTGGCACAGCTGGCTTCGCAACGAGTCGCCCAGGCGTCCTCTGCTGCATTGGGGACACATCCAGACCACTGGACTGGTCCTGGTCTGCATCCTGGTGGCGTTGATCTCCAGCTGGCCCTGGCTCACGGAACCCAATCTGCGACCTGGAACCCCTGCACCTTTCGATGCCATCGCGCCAAAGGACGCTTTGGTCGTCGACAGCGAGGCACTCGAGCAGCGTCGCTCCAGCCTTGTTCCCCGCACATTCGTGCAGGTGATCGATCAGACCGAGACCCAGCGCCTGCGTGAACGACTCGGTCGGCAGCTGAAGGAGCTGCAGGGAGTTGCCAGCAGCGCCGAGGCAGACCGTGTCGGCCCCGTCAACCTCGACGACGAGGAACTGCGTTGGCTCAAGTCTCAGTCACCAAGGAACATCGACCGATGGCAGACGGCGGTGAGAGAAGCCGGGAATCGAATGCTCAGCCAAGGGCTGATCAACACCCTGGCCGTGACCCAGCTGCGGGACGCTGCAGCACTTCAGCTCGACGACCTTGGGGCCTTCGGAACTCCGGCACGAAGCATCGGCAGCAAGGTGCTGGCAAGCAGCTTTCAGGGGGCCAGCAACCTGCGCACCGACCCCCTTCTGAGCCAGCGCAAGCTTGAGACGCTGATCACCAAACAGGGCATCCCCACCATCGAGGTCACCAAGGGCAGCTTGATCACCCGCAAAGGGGAACCGATCAGTCCGCAGGCATACGACGTTCTCGACTACTTCGGACTCGTCAGCCGCAGTCCCCGCATCGGCACCTGGATGGCACGGTTCACAGAGGCACTGGCCGGCTGCGGTGTGCTGCTGCTGATCATGCGCCGGGAGCGTCCATGCCTTGAGTTCTCCCACGGTCTTCTCGCCCTGGGACTGCTTCTTCTCGTCCAGGGCAGCAAGCTCTGGTTCGGGGCTGCCGTGAGTCCCCTGGCCGTTCTCGTGCCGCCCACACTGCTCCTGGCTCAGGGGCTGGGAACCAGTTGTGGTCTTGCCTGGCTGGCGATTGCGAGTCTTCTCTGGCCCCTGCCGGTGAACGGAGTGGGAGAGGGACGACTTGTGATCGCTGCTGCAATCGCTGTTGTGGCTGCATTGCAGGCAGGGCGTTTGCGCAGTCGCGCCCAGTTGCTGCAACTCACGGTGGTGCTGCCTCTGGCAGCCCTGCTGGTTGAGTGGACGCTGCTCCGCAGTCAGATCAATGCGGGGATGAGTGCCTGGACCCGCCTGGCCCCCAATGCGGGAGAACTGGCCTCGGAAGCTTTGCTGATGGGCATCCTGCTGATGGTGGCGATCCTGCTCCTGCCCATCCTTGAGGCGTCTTTCGGTCTCCTCACCAGGGCTCGGCTGATGGAACTGGCCGATCAGGAACGACCTCTCCTGCGCCGGCTGTCATCGGAAGCACCAGGCACCTTCGAGCACACCCTGATGATCTGCGGCTTGGCCGAGGAGGGTGCCAGGGCGATTGGTGCGGACATCGATCTCGTCCGCACGGGTTCCCTTTATCACGATGTGGGCAAACTGCATGCCCCTGAATGGTTCATCGAAAATCAGACCGGCGACGGAGCCAACCCCCACGACAGGTTGAATGACCCCGTTGCCAGTGCTGGCGTGCTGCAGGCCCACGTGGATGAAGGCCTCAAACTCGCACGCAGGCACCGCCTGCCTCGCCCCGTGGCAGATTTCATCCCGGAGCACCAGGGAACCCTGAAGATGGGGTATTTCCTGCACAAAGCAAGGGAGAGCGATCCTTCGATCTCCGAAAAACGCTTCCGCTATCGAGGGCCACGTCCAGGGTCGAGGGAAACGGCCATCCTCATGCTTGCTGATGGCTGCGAGGCAGCGCTGCGATCGCTGCCCCCTGACACCAGCGACAGCGATGCCAAGCTGACGGTGCGGCGCATCATCGAGGCCCGACAGCGGGATGGTCAGCTGCGACTGAGCAGTCTCAGCAGGGCTGAGGTGGAACTGGTCATCCGCTCCTTCGTGCGGGTCTGGCGACGCATGCGTCACCGTCGGATCCCCTATCCGATTCCTGCGTACCGCAAGGGCTATCCCGCCTGATCAGGCCTGGCCGAAAGGGGCTCCGGGGGAAGAAAGGGGACCGCACTGCGGCAGCGGAGCCGTTGTCCAGTGAAGGGATGGCGCAGGCTGAGAGCGGTGGCATGCAGGTGCATGCGACCGCTCTCAGCCTGGTCGTGACCGGCATAGATCGGATCACCCTGAATGGCACAACCCAGTGCAGCCAGATGGGCTCTGAGCTGATGCGATCGTCCCGTGATCGGTTGCAGCCAGAGTCTCCGGCCCGACTGCACCCGCCAGCGCGTCTGGCTGCTCCGACCGTCGGGATGCCACCCGTAACGCGGCGGATGGGTCTGCAACCGTGCCAGCGGCAGGTCCACGCATCCACTGCTGCCTGGAGGGGCCCCACAGACATCAGCCACGTACAGCTTGCGCACCCTGCGGGAGGCGAACAAACGGCTGAACGCCGATAACGCGTCAGAAGTGCGAGCGAGCATCAGCAATCCAGAGGTGTCGCGATCGAGACGATGCACCAGCGCGAGCGTGGGCTCGTGATTCTGAAGCCTGCTCAGCAGTGAGTCAGCCTGCGCCGGTCCCAGACCAGGCTGGCTCAACAAACCGCAGGGCTTGTCGACAATCAAGACCCATGGATCGCGATGCAGCAGACGACAGCCGGCAATCCAAGGCATTCAGAGCAGTCCGCCCCGCCGCAGAGATGGTCGACACCAATACAGCAGTGCGGCCAGATTGCCGACCGCCATCAGAAGCGCCAGCCCTCCGATCGGGAGAGCATCAGCACCCACGTGGTGAAGAGCGAGACGCACCACTGCGTAGGGAAGGGAAACGGCAAGGGCCATGGAGAGGGCCACGATCGCAACGATGCCTCCCCATCGCCTCTGTGCCAGCAATCCGGCACTGGCAACGATGCCCACGACCGCGGCAGGCCAGGCAAGCGCGAATGACACGCTGATGTTGGCAACCCTGAACTCCGGTGGTGTCAGGAAGGCGAACCAGGCAATCAGCGGCAGGGCGATCACATTGGACAGCAGCCCAAGCCAGGTCATCACCCAGTAGCCACGGGCGCTGGAATTCATCACAGAGCTGGAACGTTGCACGGCTTCACCGTAAGGGCGACGACCAGCTCTGACGGAGCGATCGAAAGGGTCTTCACGGGCAGCAAGAGAGCCTCAGGCCCCTCCTGTCTGCGCGGGTGATCCATTGAGTCGCTCTGCGCAGAACTGCCTGAACAGCGCTTCAACCCTGTCCGGCGCCAGGCCCTGAACGAGGCGTGCCTCCACTTCATCGCGATGCTGACTTTGGTGATAGAGCCTTAATTCCTTGACCAGACGCGGCGACTCCTCCTGGATGCGGGTCATCGCAAGATCGAGCTGCCCTTGATCCAGAAGCCCTCCCCCTTTGCAGTGCTGCATCACGTGAGCCGACTCATGAGCGAGCACCTCCCAGATCTCCTGCGGATCGTTCTGCAGGTTGTTGGCACAGAGCAACAGGGCATTGCGGGTTGCGTGAAAGGCGCCAAGAAGACTGTTCGGACAATCCCTTGCGACAAGCGTCACGGTTCCAGCCTGTCGCAGCACTCCAGCGAAACGGCCGATTCGCTCCCATGTTTCGGCCCTGACAGCACCGATCGTCCCGCCACTCAGAAGCAGCGCGACCAGCGAGCTGCCGAACAATCCCAGCAGTCGCACAACCAGATCATCGCATCACTTGTCTTATTGGACTCAATGGAAAGCGCAACGTCTCGATTCGCCAGAAAGATCTCCGGTTTTCGGCAACGCCCCCCCACAAACACGCACGGAGCAGTGCTCAGTCGGCCCCGGCTGCAGTCCTGACACTCGCGACCTTGTCCAGAAAGCTTTGCTGCCGGTCAATCCGCGTGTTGACCTTCACGGTGGTGTGAATCCGGGGTGCTCCCATGCGGTGTACGGCCACATGGCATCGCTCCAGGCAGGCAAAAACCTCGGCCCACTCACCCTCCACAGCCGTCCCGTTGGGCCCGAGCTCGTGAACGAGCCCAGCCTCCTCAATCACCTGCTGACAGGCAGCAATGTAGGGAGCGAGTGACACTCCTACGCCGAGGGGCACCACACAGAGATCAACGCTGACCCGCATCCGATTCGCCTGACTCTCCCTTTGTTTAGCGGGTTCGACGTCGCATGAGCCCGAAACACACCACAGAACAGGCGAAGCTGGAGCGATGCAGTCCAGGGAAGGGAATCCGCAATGACCCACGCAAGGCTTCAGACAGCGTATGAAGCGCTGATGCAGAGGGCTCCATCCCCTCTGTTTCAGAAAGCACGTGCCCTTTACCTCTGCAAGTATTGCCTCGATGGGCGGGACAGCACGTCGGCGCTGAGGCTGTTCATCGCCAAGGAACGGGTGGAGGAAGCCATCGTGCCCGGGGTCAACGACGGGGAACGCCTGGCCGTGGTCTCCATCAGGCCTGAATGCCTGGCCCTTGTGCATTGGCAACAACCCGGCCCGCCGACCCTCGAGCAGGCGAGCAACTACTTCCAGACGCAATGGGGCATGGAGCTGCCAGACCTCACACCCCATCGGGAGCCGTGGTTTCGAATGGGGGGACACCAGAGCCAGCTCACGCCTCCCGGAGACCTGCTCTGGCTGCGCAGTTCACCCATGCCGGATTCGGCCGAAGGCGAGAAGGACGCCTGAAGCAAATGCGCTGGAAAGCCCATCGCACTGGAGCCAGACCGCTAAGGAAAGGTGAGTCTCAACGCGATTGATGCTGGTTCATAGCCTGGCCGTGTCCGAGCGCTTTGTTCTCCGCAGCCCCAGGGCAGGGACCTATCTGCGGATCGGAGGCCAGGACGAGCAGATCATCCATGTTCACAACCCAGATCAGGCCTGGATGTTTCATACCCACGAAGGCGCAGTGACCCATGCGCTCTGGATCGGAGAGACCCTTGGTGAGACGCCTGATGTCGTGAGGCTGCGATGACGATCTCAGCCTTGAATGAAATGGCGCAGACGACGCGCGTCCTGGGCGGCCTCACGCTGCAGCTGCGCTGAGGAACTCGCTGCCTGGTCCCGTTGCTGCGCAGCAAAGATGTCGGCCTCGGTCACGACCAGCCCACGCTCGGCGGCAATGGCGATCAACCCCTCGAGATCAAGGGGCCCCTTCAACTGCTCCGCCAACGCGGCGTCATCTACTCGCAACGCCAACAGTTGATCCAGATCGGCCAGGGCCATCACAACACCGCACGGTCAGCTCCATCCTGACGGCAAGCCTGCTACCACTGACCAAAGTGAGAGCAGGCTTCCGGATGCAGTGGAAACAGACGGTCTGGATGCTGATCCCGATCACGGGCATGAGCATGCTCACCGTGCTGTTCATTGTTCTCTGGCAGGCGATCACGCATCAGACCGACAGCATCAATCAACTCCAGACGCGGATGGACGATCTGGAGTTGAAGCTCGAGACCAATCCCTCCGTCAGCACCCAACTGCTGGAACAGCAACTGAAGCAGCTGCAAAGCAACCAACGGAGTCTTGAAGACCGCCTCAGCCGGACGGAACAAGAGCTTCAGAGGCTCTGGCCACGGAATGTGCCGGGTCAGCCTGCATCGCCA
>WTHL01000129.1 GCA_011523155.1 Synechococcus sp. PL34863bin_39
GAACGGATGTCTTGTTCATCGCGCCGGCATGCCGGTTCGGGTATGCCCCACCTGAACTGGCGGAGCTGGGCAAAGGTGATCGGTGCGCGCTTGGCGTCCTGATCAAACTCAAGAATTGAGCTTACCTCTCGGAGGGTCTCACTCCCTTGGGAACGAGTCGGAGGCAGGGTCTGCGGCCCGATCGCGCCGGTGCATTGCTGCTGCCGGCAAGGTTCAGTCAGTTTTCGGCAGCGGCGGTGGTTCCGGTGGGGGATCCTGCGTTGCCAAAAAATACCGCGGTTGGCAATCGTACCACCCGCCTTCGCTGAAGATGGGCTCTCCATAGCCAGCGCGCAGAAGGCACAGCCCCTGGGGGGGCGCGCCATCTTTCACTTCACTGCGCCGTCTCTCCCGCCAGCGTCGCTCAAAGTCGCGCACCGACAGTCGATGCTCGCCCACAGCGACAAGCTGGCCCATCAGCAGCCGCACCATTCCGTAGAGGAACCCACTGGCCTGGATTTCCACAACGACGAGATCCCCCTGGCGTTCCACGCAGACCTGCTGAACTGTGGTGCGGGCATGGGCCCGGCGGCTGCCTGCACGCATGAAGGCGCTGAAGTCATGCAGTCCGAGCAGCTGCCTGAGGGCCTCATCCATCAGCGTCTCGTCCAGTCGCGCCTGATAGCGATGCCAGCTCCAGGGCGCCAGGAAGAGGTTGGGCCTGCGCCCGTTGTACACCGTGTAGCGGTAGCGCCGATAGGTCGCTGAGTAACAGGCGTGCCAGTCAAGCGGACGTTCCACCGCTTCGCGCACCCGGATGCTTCCAGGCAGCCGGCCGTTGAGGGCGGGGGCCCAGCGCCAGGCCGGAATCGGACCGCAACAGTCGAAATGAACCACCTGGCCTGCGGCATGAACACCCGCATCGGTTCGTCCGGCGGCGATGGCCTGCACCGGCCTCAGTGGATCGAGCTGGGCGATGGCGTCTTCGAGAACACCCTGCACGCTGGTGCCGCTGCGCTGCCGCTGCCAACCACAAAAAGACGACCCCTCGTACTGCAGGCTGAGGGCAATCCGTCGGCAGGACGGCGCCTCAGTGACAGTCGAGGGGTCGGTTTGAATCCTGTTCAGGAGTCGGGCCGGATCAGACGAGCTCGATGATGGCCATCTCGGCGTTGTCACCACGACGTGCAACCGTCCGGGTGATACGGGTGTAACCACCGTTGCGATCGCCGTAGCGATCCTGGGCCTTGTCAAACAGGGCGTGCACAAGCTGTTTGTCGTACATGTAGCCGATGGCGCGACGGCGAGCTGCCAGGCTTCCGTCCTTGGCCAGGGTGATCATCCGCTCGGCTTCGTCGCGAAGCGCCTTGGCCCGAGCCTTGGTGGTGGTGACGCGACCTTCACGGATCAGCTGTGTGGTCAACCCACGCAGCATGGCCTTGCGTTGGTCAGCGGGGCGTCCCAGCTGAGGGACTCGACATTGGTGACGCATGGTTCTGGAAGACGCTGGGGGTTGGGTACGGAAAAATCAGGCGCTGGTGCGGCTCTGAGGAATCGAGATGCCGATGCGCTCGAGAGCTTCGATCACCTCATCGGCCGACTTGGAACCGAAGTTCTTGATCTCCAGGAGGTCTTCGTAGCTGAAGCCCATCAGGTCGGACACGGAATTGACCTGTGCACGCTTGAGGCAGTTGTACGCCCTGACGGACAGGTTGAGCTCTTCGAGGGGAATCTGGGCCTCGGCGGAAGGCTCGGGTTCCAGGCCGGGCTCTTCCACCATGGTGACGGTGGCCAGGGGCTGGAAGAGCTCAATCAGCTGATTGGCGGCCTGAGCAATGGCGTCGTCAGGGGTCATGGACCCATCAGTCACCACTTCCATCCGCAGTCGTTCGCGGGCGGAACCACCCTCCGCAACAGCGGTTTCATCGATATTGAAATTGACCCGCTGCACAGGCATGAACACGGCATCGATCTGGAGGAGATCAATGGCACTCGTGTCTTCGTTGTGACGATCAACGGGGCGATAGCCGATGCCACGCTCCACATGGACCTCGAGTTCGAGGCTGTGGCCGTCACTGACGGTGGCGATGGTGCGATCGGGATCAACGACCTGCACCTGCGACGAGAACTGAAGGTCGCGAGCCTTCACTTCAGCCGGACCGGCCACAACAAGACGACCGATCTCAAGCTCAGCCGAGCGGCTGTTCACACTCAGCTGCTTGCAGTTCAGAAGAATGTCGAGAACATCTTCACGAACGCCTGGAACAGTGGCGTATTCATGGTTCACGCCGGCGATGCGCACGGCGGTGACGGCACTCCCTTCGAGGCCACCCATCAGCACACGGCGCAGGGAATTGCCCAGCGTGGTGGCCTGACCGCGCTCCAGCGGACCGATGACAAACACGCCGGTCTGGGCGCGATCATCAGCGATCTGATGCTCGATACGGTCGATCTGGTATTGCAGCACGATCTGAAGCG
>WTHL01000245.1 GCA_011523155.1 Synechococcus sp. PL34863bin_39
CGAAGAGATCCAGGCAGAGCCGTTTGCAGTCACGGGCGATGGCGGTGCTGCCCTGGTGAGCCACCCCGTTGACGAAGGCGGTGATCCGCTGATTGATCAGGGGCAGCAGGCCCGCGAAGGCGCTGCTGGTGAACAGCGGGGCATAGCCGGCGCGGGTGGAGCGATGCCGCGCACCCTGCTGGTTGAGGGCGCCGTAGGGGGTGTGCAGGGCCGTGAAGGCCGCCGGCAGGGAGCTTTCGGAGATGGCACGTTCCTGGTCGAGAAAGTGCTCCACCGCCTGCACGCCACCGACCACGGCGGTGGGCCTGAAGAACAACGTGGTTCCGAACACCGGTCCGTAGCGCCTGGTGCGCTCGGCGATGAAGTGATCGGGATCCCTCAGGTAGGCGAGGGATTCCCGGATGCCGATGAACAGACCCTTGCGGCCGGGGAGTGGGCTGAGCGTGTCAGCTGCCGTCATCTCGCTCTGGCCCTGTTTTGCCTCACTGTATGGATGGGATCGCGGCGGTGCGGTGTGTTCCGCAGCGGCCGCAGTCCTTAGGCTTTCTCAGAACGGCGGGCTGAGGGCGATGCACACCGACGGGGCGCAGATTCCGGAGCTGGCGCTGGCCCCCATCCGGCAGATGCTGGAAGCGATCCTGCGGCCCATCGCCTACTACCGCCGCTGCTTCCGCCGGCATCCAGGCGTGGTGCGGGTGCGGATGTCGCCGACCCTGCCCCCCCAGCAGGTGCTGATCAACGATCCGGACGTGATCAGGGACCTGATCAATGGGGATGGCAGCGGCGCGATCAGCGCGCCGGGGAGCCTCAATGGTCTGTTGTCGCAGGTGCTGGGCCAGCACTCGATCATCCTGCTGGCGCCCGCCCAGCATCGCCAGCGCCGCCGGCTGCTCACGCCGCCGTTCCACGGTGAACGGCTCAAGGCGTTCGGCAGCCTGATCACGGCCCTGGCGGCGGAGGCGATGGCCGATCTCCAGCCCGGGGATGTCTTCGATGCCCGCACACGGATGCAGCGGATCACCATGCGGGTGATTCTCACCGCCGTGTTCGGCTTCCATGAGGGCGAGGCGATGCGCCGGCTGGAGCGGACGCTGCATGAGGGGCTGGGGATCCGCTCGAGCCGGTTGGGATCGCTGCTGCTGTTCTTCCCCTTCCTGAGACAGGACCTGGGGCCCTGGAGTCCGGGCGGACGGATCCGGGCCGCGGATGCCTCCATCCGCCGGCAGCTGCTGGCCCAGATCGCCGCGCGCCGGGCCGCGCTGGAGCGGGCCGGCGGTGACGACGGCTCGGCCGACATCCTCAGCCTGCTGCTGGCCTGCACCGATGAGCAGGGCCAGGGATTGAGCGACGACGAGCTGCACGATGAACTGCTCACCCTGCTGTTCGCCGGCCACGAGACCACGGCCACCGCACTCACCTGGGCCCTCCACTGGCTGCACCGCACGCCCGCGGTGCGGGACCGGTTACTGGAGGAGCTCCACACCCTGCCCGACCCGGCCGATCCCGATGCGATCGCCCGGCTTCCCTACCTCTCGGCGGTGGTGAATGAGGTGCTGCGGATTCATCCGGTGGCGATGCTGATGTTTCCGCGTCGGGTGGAGGCCGCCGTCACGCTGGGGGGCTATGCCTTCCATCCCGGTGATGTGCTGCTGGTCTGCATCCAGGCCCTGCACGAACGGGCCGACCTTTATCCCGAGCCGCTGCGCTTCAACCCCGATCGTTTCCTTGGGCGCAGCTACGGCTCCCATGAATTCCTCACCTTCGGTGCCGGTTCCAGGCGCTGCATCGGTGCGGCCCTGGCGGTCTATGAGCTGAAGCTGATCCTGGCCAGCCTGCTGCGGGCCGGCGATTACCGGCTGACGCCGGCCAGTGACCGGGACAACCTGCCGCGGCGGCGCGGCTTCACCCTGGGCCCCTCCATTCCGGTGCAGCTGGAGCTGGCGTCGACCCGGCGTTAGCGGCGCCCTTGCCTGGGCTCAGGCCCAGCGCTGTTCGGAGACCCAGCGCCGCACGCAGCTGACGCAGGCGTCCGGGGATTCGTAGGGGAGCACATTGCGTCCCGGGATGGTGTCGATCACCGCCTCCGGCAGCTTTTGGCGGTAGGTGGCGAGTCGCGCGTCGAGATCATCCCAGCTGCGGGAGCGGCCGATGCCGGTGGCCGACCCTCCGAACACCACCTGCAGCGGCAGGGTCAGACCGGTGAGCCGCGGGTCCCAGTTGCGCCGCCAGAACCCGGCCAGGAACGAAAACACCGCCCAGCGGGTGTCCATGGCCCGCGACCCCTCGTGCAGGGTCTGCAGCCATTCCTCATCCACGGCCTCCGCCTCGGCAAACAGGTTCTTGCGGGAGAAGGACTGCAGGAAGCTGCGCCGCCGCGCATAGCGATAGAAGAGGTTGCCGATCGGGCTGCGGAACAGCCAGCGCCAGAGCCGGCGTGAACGTTCGATCGGG
>WTHL01000290.1 GCA_011523155.1 Synechococcus sp. PL34863bin_39
GCCCACTGCATCCTGATGCCGTACTGGGCGAAACGTCTCGGCCGATCGGCACTCCAGGCTCGCCAGCTCTCCCAACGGGGAGGCTTGCTGCACTGCCGGCTGGAGGACAACCAGGTGCTGATCAGCGGACGGGTGGTTCCCTACCTGCGCGGCAAGCTGGTGCTCCCCAACCCGATCTGACCGACTGCGACGACAGCCAGGCCAAGACAGCCAGGCGCAGTCAATCAATCGTCGTCATCAAATCCAGGCACAACCACGCGGAACGGGCGGTTCTCACCAGGGTCCTCGTTGTCGAGGATGAAGGACCCGAGATCCTCCTCGATGTCAAACACGATGAGCGCATCCTGCTCGGGGTGCACGCCATCCATTTCGGGATGGCCGGCAAGCATGCGCTTGACCCGGCGCCACTCGCCTAGGCGCTCCAGCACCTGCCGCACCACGTAGTCGGTGAGGATCACTGCCACCAGCAGCAGATTGAACACGAGAAGAAGCGTCATCGGAACCTCTCTCATTGCTTCAAGTTTAGGCCGATCGATGGGCGCCACACTGCAGGCATCAGCGGTTGGATCATGCAGAGACTGAAAACCGCGGCAGCGATCGCTCCGCTGGTTCTGGCACTGGGGCTGCTGGGGGGACAGGGGGCCCGGGCCCATGGCGACGCCGATGAGCGCCGCCTGGGGATTCAGGTGGACACCCTGGCCGCATCCACCCTCCAATGGGATGGCGATCCGCTGCCGGCCTATCCCCGCAGCCGGCCCGAAATCAAAATCCTGCGGATCACGATTCCGGCAGGGGTGACCCTGCCGGTGCACACCCATCCCATGATCAACGCGGCGGTGATCACCCAGGGGCGGCTGGAACTGCGACTGAGCTCGGGAGCGACACGGGTGTTCGAGGCCGGCGAGGCCCTGGTGGAAGTGGTGAACAGGCTCCACACCGGCCGCGCTCTGCCGGGCAGCGACGTGGAAGTGATCGTCTTCTATGCCGGCACACCGGGGACTCCCGTCACCCTGATTCAACCCTGATCACGCCGCTGACCGAGGCGACCCGACAGGATGCAGGACCTCCACCGGCGATCCCCCATGGCAGCCCCAACCCGCGACCAGATCCTGGCCAGCAGCGCAGGCTGGGTGGCGGTGCTGCTCAATGTGGTGCCGGGGGTAGGAACCGGCTATCTGTACCAACGCCGCTGGAGGGCCTACTGGATCACGTCGGTTCTGGCCACCGGCTGGTTCGTGGCGGGGGCAGCGCTGGCCGGTGATGGGGGAGGAGCGGAGGACCCGACCAACCAGCTGATCGGCCTGTTGGGGCTGGTGCTGCTGAGCGGAATCACCGCCTGCGAAGCGGGTCTCACCCTCAAACGGGTCCGCGCCGCGCTGGAGACAGAGGCCTAACTCGCCAGCGGCGCCGGAAGCGCGGGCTTGGCCGCCCTGCCCGAGCGGTGATTGAAATGATCGAGAAGGGCACGGCGTGACTTCTCAGCTGACACAAGCCGGTTGACCAGGGCCGCCGTGTCGTGATCGGAGAGTGAGCCATCCTCGTGCCATTTCAGGCAGGACAACGGTGAAACGGGGCCCGCCATTGCGCGCATTTACTTTGGAAAACCAGCGTAAGGTCATCAATTGCTGACCACCAGAAAGGAATTCTGTAGATCAATCGCTGATTTTGAGCATTAATCACCAGCTCAAATCAGTTGATTTTTCATCTTTTGTTCATCTGCGGCCACCTTCGGGCCCGTTGTGTGCGCGACTGCACACAGACATGCGCACCGACTCCCTGCTGCAGGCTGGATTGGCGGGCCTGCAGACTGCTGCCCAGCCCTGGGTGACACCGGCATGCGCGAGTCTGCAGACCGCAAACCCGAGATGAGTGCCGAGATCCGTGCGGTGTATGGGGATCCGCAGATCGACGGCATGGACGTTCTCTATGGAGCCATCGCCGAGCGACTGCGGTCGGGCATGGACTTTGAAGCGGCCTACGCGGCGGTGATCAGCGCCGGAGGACCGGAGGCCGCCACCTGGATCCGGTTCTGTGTTCAGTGCGCCGGACGCTTTGAAACTCCACCGGCGGAGGTGGACTTTCTGGCGGGGCTGGAGCTGTTCAGCCGCAACCATGGCGGGCTCTGACCGAACGGGGGGAGCGCGAACGACCGCTCCGGTTCAGCGGCCCAGGGCCATGGCTGCATCCAGGCGCTTCACCTCATGGCGGAGAAACTCCGGCCACATCGACACCAGAAAGGTGAGCACGCTGATGGACCGCAACTGCTGGGAGGAGCCAGGGCGGGTGTGCTGGAAATCAGTCAACAACTGGTGGGCAGCCTCGAGCTGCTCACGGCAGCGATTGTCAATCGTCATCGCGGCACCCCCACAGCATGGACTGGATCACCGATCACGGATGCAGATCAGGCTAAGGCCCGTCAGCGCTGCCCTCAGCCGAACTGGCCGTGGGCACGGAAGCGCATCGCCCCCTGGCCGTCGGTGGAGATCACACCGGCACCGATCATTTCGAGGGTGTGAAAACAGGCCTTGGCCTTGGCTTCGGTGAGCTGGGTGGTGAGCATCCAGCTGCGGCGGATCTCCTGCCAGGCCACCGGCCGGTTGTATTTGGCGGCAATGAAGTGAATCTGTTTCAGGAGCTGATCGGTGATCATGGGCTGCCCTGGTTGGTGCCTTTGTTGTATCGAGCTGAACCAGGGGCGTCTGTTCTCAGCGAACAGGGGGCGACCGCGATGTCAGCAACCGCGGACTGCGCACGAGCGCAACGGTAGGGACCGCTTCAGCCGGCAGAGGTCAATTCTCGTTACAACAGCTTGACCTGCACGGGCGAACCAGTGACGTCTTACGGAGTGATCGGCTGCGGTTACGTGGGCACCGACGTGGCGGTGCGGATGCGATACGCCGGGATGGAGGTGGTCGGCACCACCCGCTCCTCCGACAAGCTCAGCCAGCTGGCGGAGGTGGTGCACGACGCCCGCCGGCTGGATCTGAGCGATCCCGACCAGGACTACGGCATCCTCGATGGCCTGGATGGCCTGCTGGTGAGCGTGGCCCCCACCCAGCAGGGCGAGGGGTACGAGCAGGTGTTCGCCCGCGGAATCCGCAACCTCGCCCGGGCCCTGCGCTGCCGGCCCGGCAGTCGTCAACTGCACGTGACCTACATCAGCAGCGCCGGGGTGTACGGCGATCAGCAGGGCGCCGACGTGGATGAAACCGCCACCCTCGACAGCACCAATCCCGTGAATGCCCTGCTGGCGGCATCGGAAGAGCTGCTGCTGAGCATTGACCGCCCCGACACGCGCGTCTGCGTGCTGCGGCTTGGCGGCATCTATGGCCCCGGGCGCGACATGGTGGGAATGATCCAGCGGGCCGCCGGCCAGCAGGTGCCCAAGAACGGCAATTCGATTCCGGCCTGGAGCAGCATTCTGGACATCACCCGCGGGGTGGAGTTCGCCTTCGAGCAGGGGCTTGAAGGGATCTTCAACCTGGTGGACGACATGCAGCTGAGCCGGCGCCAGCTCTCCACGGCGATCTGCGACCGGGAGGGTCTTCCCCCCGTGCTCTGGGGCCACAGTGACGGCCCCGGATCCCGTTCCATCAACGCCCGGGTGTCGAACCGCAAGATCAAGGACGCCGGATTTGCCTTCAGCTCCCCCTCGATGCTGGAACCGGTCACGGCCGCGCACTCCTGAAACCGGCAGGATATTAATTGCCATTCATACAAAAAAATCAAGAGGCCCGCCTGGTACATGACAATGAAATTGCCTCTTCCAAGACATTGTTATGCGCCCACGAAAAGCTGAACCAAAGTAAAAATTGCGCACAGTTCAGAAAATCTTTCACAAAACACAATCACTTGAGTGAACTTCCATTGACTCTGCGGTCATTGATTTTTCACGCCCATACAGTGAGTGAAAGATTGAAGCCAAAGTTCCGACCTAGTGAAGCCAGCCGCAATTCCGGACAACGAAAGCGACCGGCTCAAAGCACTCAGTGAGTACAGGATCCTCGGAACCCGCCCCGAGGAGTCCTATGACGACATCACGCGCATGGCCTCACTGGTCTGCCAGACCCCGATTGCGCTGCTCAGCCTTGTGGATGTGGACCGGCAGTGGTTCAAATCCAAAGTGGGGGTCGACGCCACCGAAACGCCGCGGGACTGGTCGTTCTGCGCCCATGCGATCCACGCACCGGAGCCACTGGTCGTGCGCGATGCGCTCTGGGATGAACGGTTTCACGACAACCCGCTCGTGTGCGGCGACCCGAAAATCCGCTTCTATGCCGGGTTTCCCCTCAGCAACATGGGAGGGCAGCGGATCGGAACCCTGTGCGTGATCGACCGCGAGCCCGGCGAGCTCTCGGCGGTGCAGGTCGAGGTGATGGAGGCCCTCGCCCGGCAGGTGATGGCCTTTCTGGAGCTGCGCAAACGCTCGATCCGGCTGATGCAGGCGTTCTGCTCCTCGGAAGCCAGCCCGGGGATGATTGCCACCTGCAGTTACTGCCGCAAAGCCCGCAATGAAGAGGGGCGGTGGGTGTACCTCGATCAGTTCCTGAGCCGACACACCGAGCTGCAGTTCTCCCACGGGATCTGCGACGGCTGCATCGAGGAGCACTTCCCGGATGTGATGAATGCCTGGAAGGCCGAGGAGGCCGGCGCCGGGGACAAGTCTGAGCCTCCCGCCGCCGGCTCCCCGGACTGAAGGCCCCTCAGAGCCCGCCGAGGGAGAGGGACAGCTGCAGGGTGGTGAAGCCCACCACGAACACACCACCGAGCAGCAACAGCTCCTGGCGACTGTTCGCCATCAACAGAACAGCGGATCCCACCAGCAGCGAACCGAAGAACACAAACGGGAGCTGGAGTTCCAATGTGTTGAAACCTTGCTACGCACCACCTTTGCACGGCTGTGTGAAGCGAATGTCATGACAAATGCGTCACAACTGCGATCCGGGGCCGACTGCTTCAAGTTTCTTTGCAGGATCCACGATCAGGGGTGGGGCTATACCAGCCACTGATCGGCGTCCATGATCCGCTTGATCAAGAGACCGAGCCGCTTGAATTCGGCGAAATTGAGATCCTTCACCGCCTGATCAAGGCCGCAGTCGACCCAGGCGCCGTCGCGCTTCTCGTAGATCGTGAAATCCTGCTCGAGGCTGTCGCGGCGGATGCAGTAGGTGATGCCGTCCTCATGCAGGAAGTCGGCGGAGTGAAGCTGCAGGGCCATGGCGCTCAGGGGGTGCAGGGTCCGTTGGCGGTGACGATCACCTCATCGCCGAGCTTCACCGAACTGAGCAGGGTCCTGAGCACCGGCTCCTTGACGTTGAGGCAGCCACCGGTGACCTTCTCACCGACGCGAGCCTCGTTGTTGCTGCCGTGAATCGCGAAGCTGTACCAGCGGAATTTGCCGTCGTAGACGTTGAAGGTGAAGGGCTGCGCGACGCTGTCGATCGGCGCCAGGCTGATGTAGCCGATGCCGTATTCGCCCACCTCGCCGTCGCCCTTGAAATCGATCGCATTCATGTTGGCGAACAGGGTGGAGCGGAGCTCCTCCTCAGGGCGACCCGAGCGGGCGATCAGGGCCGGATCCATCACGAACTGATCGTCGCTGAGAATCGCATTCACCCTGAAGCGCCCCAGCGGGGTGTAGCCCTCCTCAAAGCGGGTGCCGGCGCAGGTGACGCCGTAGCGGCCGTAGCCCACCTGAAAATCGGTCGCTTGCCCGCCAATGTTGAACGTGCCTCCGCTCCTGGCTGGATCCTTGAGATCAACGGCAATCCGGATCGGACCAGACAGCGATTCCGCGCGATCCGAACCATTTCCAGAAGTGCGGCTCTCCCCCCAGCCGCACCCCACCAGCACAACAGCAAGCGCAGACAGCGTGAACGGAACCCGGCGACCCATGCCGTAGCAACCCCAAGAACCAACTCATGCTGGCCGGGCTGGAGGGATCCACCCGCTGTGGCAGCTGACGTTCTGACCCCGAAGGCTCGGCAAGCACCAGCCGCTGATCAGGACATGGTCAACGCAGGGCTTTCATGCCGTCCCGGGCCCGCACATCGCGGAAATTGGGAACCGCTGCGCTGGTGGAACGCGTAATCGCCAGGATCAGAGCTCCAATCAAAGCCAGGTTCATGAAAAAGGCGGGATCGATTGGCACGGTGTGAAAGATCAACGTGGTGGGCACCAGAAACACCAGCAGCAACGCGGCACCCAGACGCGTGTTCGAACCGAACACGAGCAAGAGCGAGCCAGCGATCAGGATCACGATCGCGGCCACCAGCAGCACGCCTGCCAGCGGCTCGGGAATCCCCTTGGAGGCGATCGCGGCAGCCGTGGCCTGGAAGCCACTGAACTTGCCGGGAAGGGCATTCACGAACACAGCTGCCAGACACAAGCGTCCGAGAAAGTCGAGAGCTTTGGAGGGGGCCAGGGGATGCAACATCACAAGAGCTGACCGGCACGTCCGGTTCTGTAGCGAATCGAACACTAGAACCCGACCCTGACTCCCTGCAGGGAGGGGCATAAGCCGCTAAAAAGGCTCAGATCCCTTGCAGTGACAATGCCATGGGGCATTCCCCTGTCTTCCCATCCCTGCTTGGCGTTCTGCTGCTCAGCGCAGCTTTGCCTGGACAGGGTCTGGCGAACATCCGCGACGAATACCAGCGGGCCCACGCCTGCGACTACTTCGAGGCACCTTTTGTCAGCGATGTGGGGATCTACAAGGACGAAAAGGTGAGGTTCTGCATCAGCGACGATCAGTCAGAACTGATCTACGTGTTGGCGAAGGGCACCTCCTGGGTGGTGCCTTTCAACCGTGAATACCGCAGAGATGGAACCCGGCGCCTTTACACCGTGGAAGACAAGGATCTGGTGCTGTACCTGAAAGAAGACGGCATCGTGAAAAGAACGGTTCTCGGCCGCAAGCGCTGAACGCTCAACGGGCCAGTTGAAAGCCAGCGCCGGGTTTCACCGGCACACCACCGTTGCAGAAATTGGACGCGAACACCTCCTGGTCCTGAATCGTCCAATCGGGCTTGTTGGCCTGATACCAGGCCAGGCTGTCGTTGTAGCAGGTGTTCCAACGGGAGGATTGTTCGGCAATCGGCCGCAACGACAACGCGATCGACACCGAACTGGCGGTGGCGATGAGGCCCAGCACCGGAAAGAGGTGGGCGTTGATCATGTCGCGGGCTTTGGACATTTCTTAGAAAAGTGTTGGCTGCAGTGTGTGTGGCTGCATTGTGACCCGTGTCATCGGCGAGCGATCCACGCCTACAGGAGATTTTTCGTTTCCGGAAGTGATGTCGAAATGAATTTTCCTCGAGAAAACGAACAGGCCGACACGTAAACCTTTTCCATTCGCTTCAAGTTCATGGCGTTTGTCAGCCGCATCTGCGCCACCTCCCGCGGATCCACGATTGATGCCGTCGGCAATGGTCGCTACCGCGTCTGCAACCGGGACATGCATTGTTCCGAGGTGAACGGTCTCTGGCAGGCCTACGAAACCCTGCGCCAGCAGGAGCAGCGCCCTGGCTAGCGCCTGGAGGCAGACCGGCTTCAGGCGACCAGCCGCTGATAGGCCTCATTCACGCGGCGAAACGCACTCGCCGATCCCCCCACATCCGGGTGATGACGCTTCACCAGGCGGCGGAAGGCCTGCTTGATCTGCTCCTGGGTTGCACCCACTCCCAAACCCAGCACCGCCAGAGCTTCCGCCTCCTCGCTCATCGCTGAAGCGGCAGGATCGCGATCCGTCCTGCGCCGATCACTGCGGGTACGCCGATCACTGCTGGTGCGGCGGCTCTGGCGACGACTGGCCTGTGACTGGCGCTGACGAAGCTCACTCACAACCCGCGCCGGATCCTCCTCAAGCCATTCGCTGGCGCGAACCCCGTAGAGAGCGAAAGCGGCCAGTACCGCCGCCGTTTTCTTGGTGATCCTGGGCCCGACAGCAGCGAGCAGATCCGTTCCCAATCCGCTCACCAGACGATCCAGCCGCTGCTGAAGGCTCAATCGCGACGGAAAGCTGTTGCAGTTGAGCTGATCAATCAGGAGCTCCAGCCCACCCTGACGCAGCTGACTCCATCCCGGCTGATTCGCCAGGGCCGCACCCCAGGCCTGAACCTGTCCTGCACTGATCCGTGCCGGAGCCTGAGCTGAGGGCTGCTGCCACTGGGATGCCCGCGCCCGCTCAAGCTCCCGTTGCAGGCGCTGGATCTCCCGCCGCAAGGCATCGTTTTCGCGGAGAAGGGCCTCCACATTGCTGGTCACCCGATGCGGGGTCCTCTGGCGCGGATCAAAACCCATGACGTGCGATCTCAGTTCACCAAGGGAGCACCTCGCCGTTGGCATGCCAGAAGGTGCCACTGGTGGCGAGGCTGAGGGCGTCGATTCGGCACAGAAGACCCTTCACGGCCTGCTCGGCGCTGATGCCCCTGGGGTTGAAGCCGATCATGCGGGTGCTCACCAGTCCCGGATGCAGGATCGCGACGGCGATGCCTCGCGGCCTGAGGTCATGCGCCAGCGATTTGCCGGCGCTGTTGAGGGCTGTCTTCGACATGCGGTAGCCGTAGGAGCCACCGGAGCTGTTGTCATCGATCGAGGCCATACGGCTGGTCATCAACGCCAGCTTGCCGCCGTTCGGGATCTGCCCCACCAGCGCACGCACCAGCAGCAGGGGGGCCAGAGCGTTGACCTCGAACTGTCGGCGAATGGAGTCCTCATCCAGCTGATCGAAGCTGATTGATTCCAGAATGCCGGCATTGAGAATCACCCAATCCAGAGGAATGCCATTGAGGCGGTCGGTCAACTCGGCCGGCATGCCCGAATCCGCCTGATCCAGCCCCGACTCGATGCGCACACCCAGAGCCTGAAGCTCCGCCGAAGGCTGCCGGCACACCGCGATCACTTCGAGGCCTCGATCCCGCAACTGGCGGCAGTACTCAAGACCGATACCCCGATTGGACCCCGTCACGAGAACCGATGCCATGGGAAGGGTTCAACAGCGTTCCATCCTGCCCATACAAGCTGTTCCATTGCTTGATCCAGCGTTGAATGGGCCCATCAAGCCCAGGATTGATGACCGCCGAACGCCCTGCCCGTCCTCCGCTGACCACACTGTTGCTGCGAGCCCTACGCATCGCTGCCAGCACCACGGCTCTGGTGGAAGCACTTCGCAATGACTGGATGAGTGCGGGGCTTGCGGCACTGGCCTGGCTGGTGTTCATTCAGGTGGAACGCTCTCGGGCTGCAAGCGACGAAGAAGCACCAGGCGACCATGAGCACCCGGATTCCGATTGAACAGCTGGCAGCGTTTGCTGAGGCACCGTTTCAAGGCAATCCTGCCGCCGTTTGTGTCCTGGACGACTGGCTTCCGGACCGGTTGATGCAAGCGATCGCCGCGGAGAACAACCTGTCGGAAACGGCCTTCCTGATTGGCGGCGGAGGGCACTATGACCTGCGCTGGTTCACCCCGACCTGTGAGGTGGATCTCTGCGGCCACGCCACCCTGGCG
>WTHL01000053.1 GCA_011523155.1 Synechococcus sp. PL34863bin_39
TCATTGGAGACAACGGGATCCTCGGTGTAGCCCAGGATTCCCTTCATCGCTCCGTTGGAGGCTTCTTTGACGAACTCTTTGATCGCGTCATAACTGGTTGCTGTCTCCAGGTTCACCGTGAGATCAACCACCGACACATCTGGAGTAGGCACGCGGAAGGCCATGCCAGTGAGCTTGCCGTTGAGATCGGGGATCACACGGCCAACGGCCCTTGCGGCGCCTGTTGAGCTGGGAATGATGCTCTGTCCAGCTCCTCGGCCACCCCTCCAGTCCTTCAACGACGGACTGTCGACCGGTTTCTGAGTGGCTGTAGTGGCATGAACGGTGGTCATCAGCCCACTGACGATGCCGAATTGTTCATGAACCACCTTGGCTAGAGGTGCCAGACAATTGGTGGTGCAACTGGCGTTGGAAACGATGTCTTCCCCGGAGTAGTTGGTGTGGTTCACACCCATGACGTACATCGGTGTGGCGTCCTTGGACGGAGCGCTCATCACAACGCGGCGTGCACCGGCTTGGATGTGGGCGCGCGCCTTGTCATCAGTGAGAAAAAATCCAGTGCTCTCCAGCACATAGTCGGTACCGACATCTCCCCAACGAATCTGACTTGGATCCCGCTCCGCAGTAATCCGAATTGGCTTGCCATTCACGATTAACTGATTGTTGTTGACCTCAACATCGCCAGGAAAGCGCCGATGGGTTGAGTCGTAGCGCAGCAGATAGGCGAGGTAGTCCACATCAATCAGATCGTTGATGCCAACGACTTCGACGCCTGGTGTGGCCATGGCCTGACGCAGGGCCAGCCGTCCAATCCGACCGAAGCCATTGATGCCAACGCGGATGGCCATGGATGGGTTTTCGCAATCGAAGTTTTATAGGGCTACTTCAGGCGTTTAGACGCCCCCCGTTTGGGGATGCCCAAAGACTGTGACGGCACGTGAGCGCAGCACGTGACCAAGCGGTTACAGGAGCAGGCTGGTGGTCACCCGCTTCAGGGTCATGGCGTTTTTCACGGCACTCACCGAGGCGATTGCCAGTCGTCAGTCGTTGTTTGTGGCCGGGTTGGATCCCAACCCGGAAATGCTGCGCCACTGGGCCAGCAGCCGAAATCTGGCTGGCCGTTCGCTGTTGAGTCAGGCTCGCGCCTGGTGCAAAGCGGTGATCGAAGCCACAGCCGATCACGTGTGCGCTTACAAGCCCAGTCTCGGGTTCTACCAGGCTATGGGCTCCGCGGGTTTGGAGCTGTTAATGGAAGTGCGAGAGCTGCTGCCTCCGGATCTCCCTTTGATCATTGACAGCAAACACGGGGATCTGAACAGTGCCAGCGCGATGGCGAGCTACGTGTTTCGCTCCCTGCAGGCTGATGCGGTCACGCTGATGCCCTTGGCTGGACAGGACATCGCCGCTCCTTTTCTGATGTATCCCGGAAAAGGTGTGGTGATTCATTGCCACAGCTCAAACCCAGCCGCAGAGGTTCTCCAGCACCACCCCGCGCAAGACAATCCTCTGTTCCTTCAAGTGGTTCGAGAGAGCCAGGGCTGGGGAACGCCAGATCAGGTGTTGTTGGAGGTTGGCACAAGCAACCCGAAGATCCTTGCCCGTGTGCGTGCCGAAGCTCCAGAGCGGTTTGTGATGTTGCGCTCGCTCTGGGGAGAGGAGAGCAATTTGCATCGGCTACTGGCTGCAGGCCTCACCCCAACCGCTGATGGACTGCTGTTGCCGCTTCCCCAGAGCCTTCTCAATGGCATTGAGATCGGTGCGCAGGCTGCAGCACTCAAAGCTCGAATCAATCAGATGCGTCACGACCACCTGATCCAGCAGCAAGCCACCAATTCCGCGGCGAGTTCAGAGCAATGCCGCATCTGGCCCCATGCCGCCACCAGTACAGAACCCAGCTCGATGTCAGGCCTCAGCCCTGAGTTGCGAGATCTGATTCTGGATCTCTACGACATTCGCTGCCTGCTGTTTGGAGCCTTTCAACAGGCGAGCGGCCAAATTTTCAACTACTACGTGGATCTGCGCCAGATCATTTCCGATCCGGCTCTGTTTCACCGCGTTCTCGATTGCTATGCGGCGGTTCTGCGCCGTTTGAGCTTCGACCGTGTTGCTGGTATTCCGTACGGCTCCTTACCCACCGCCACTGGATTGGCACTGCAGCTGCATAAACCGTTGGTGTACCCAAGGAAGGAGGTGAAAGCCCATGGCACCCGTCGCATGGTCGAGGGTGAATTCAATGAGGGTGAAACCGTTGCCGTGGTGGACGACATCCTGATCACGGGAGGGAGTGTGCTTGAGGGCATCGCCAAGTTGGAGGCATCGGGGTTGAAAGTGGAGGACGTCGTGGTCTTTCTCGACCATGGCGGTCGTCAGGATCCCCGCGCCAAAGATCGGCTGGCGAAGCAGGGGCTGCGCTTCCACAGCGTCCTCAACTTTGAAC
>WTHL01000205.1 GCA_011523155.1 Synechococcus sp. PL34863bin_39
CATACGGGTACCCCGAGGGCATGGAGGTCAAGGGCACGTCCCTGAATCACGAGCCAGCTTCGTTGACTGTGTTGTTCCAGGGCTTGTGCGAGGGAGCCGAGTCGGTCCCGAAACAACCCGCCGACCGCAGTGGCAGGCACCACTCCCCAACCGGTTTCTTCGATCACCAGCACGGCTGGCTGGGTTCGCTGCCTGAGCACATCGATCAACCCCGTGCAGTTGTGTTGCCATTCGGTGTCGTTCATTTCAAGACACCAGGCGACATATCCGCCGAGGGCATCGATCAGGAGGGCTCGTTCCTCAGGCACTGATTGGATCAAGGCACCAAGATTTCGGTCCGATTCCAGGACCAGCCAGTGATCAGGGCGACGGGCCTGATGGAGCTGAATTCTTCGTTGCCATGCTGCATCGTCTGCTCGTCGCGCCGATGTGGCCACGTACGTGACCTGACCGTGGTGTTGAAGCAGCGATTCGGCCCAGCGGCTTTTGCCGCTTCGGCTCGGCCCGCTCACCAGAACCAGGCCTGGTTCAACCGCCACCGTTCATCCCCCGAAGCGTGGCCACCGAAGACGGGCTCACCCGATTGAGATACCGGAAGATCCAGTATTTGAAGATGGTGGCGAGAATGACGGGGAAGGTGGCGATGAACAGGAGGATGAAGTTCTCGCGAGCTGGAAATCCGAAGTGGTTGGCGATGCCGTCGAGCAGAACAGTCCACCCCTCGGGACTGTGAAAGCCCACGAAAATATCGGTGAACAGGATGATTGCGAAGGCTTTGGCGGAGTCGCTCAATCCGTAAACGGCTTCATCGAAGAAACCACGCAGAACGCGAAGCTCTTCGCGGTTCACAACGCAAACCGCCACGAAGGCCAGCAGGGCCGCAAGATCTGACAGCACGTTCTTGATGGCGTGGGTGCTCGCTTCGTCTGCCTCCTGTTTCAGTTCCTCGGCTTTGGCCGCCAGAGCCTGTTGAAGTTCCTCCTGGGATGGAATTGATTTTCCTTTAAGCAGGGCATCAAATTCAATCTCCGCTTTGTAGACCCTCAGTTTCTCGACAGCCTCCTCCTCGAGTTGGGGTTTGGGGTAACTCAGGAAGGGAAGATCCGGTGCGAATCGGTCCACCATCGGACTGATGAGATAGGTCCGACTGGTCTGCTGGATCAGGAGCGGTACCAGGATCATCAGGAGGAGGACCTTGAGTGAGATCAGGGTCGAGTCCCGACGCCGCCGGAAACCAGCGACCAGCGTCGCCTCAGCTGTGGGGTCCAGTTGCCGTCGGACCGAGTCGACCACGCCCAGCAGTGAACGTGGTAGGGGGTCCGGTTCCCGGCTCATGGTCGGCGCCGTTGCAATGCGCTTTGGTGCGTAACGACCGACCACGGCTTCGATCAGCTGCACCTGTCTGAGTTCCTGGGTGTCGAACTGGGCACGCACGGGCTCCAAACGGTCGAGTGCGGTGCGGCAGACATTCAGGGCTGCCCTGAACTTGCGCACGATCGTGGCCTGAACCGAGCTCGGCACCGCCAATTCGAGCTCGGGGCGAACGGCTCGGTCGCCGTAGTACTCCAGTTCAAGGCTCTGGATCAGCAGGGCGGCTTCGTAGCCACGATCAAGCTCGCTGCTCAGATCACGAGACTTGGCCTGTCCAAACGTGTTGATCCAGTTGCGGAGTGCCATGAACGGGAATGAGCTCGGATCAGCGGGAGAACACCCACCAGGTGGCCATCGGAATGATCGTTCCAACCACCAGAAGAACAATCACCCAGGTGAAGGCGTTGCTTTCCTTGGTTTCTTCCATGGTGGGGACATTGGTGGGCAATGCAGTGCGCTCGACCTCAACGGGGGGGCCTGGATCGGCTCCGCCATTGAGGACCACCTCAAGGCGACCGATGCCGTCAAGGGACGCCTGGCGATAGCGGTCACCGTCTCTGAGGGGCTGGCTCATCGTTGTTCTACCCGTGCTGCGAAGCAACTCGGCGGGAAGTCGTTCGTTGAGAAGGTCGGAGCTGACAACAGCCGCTTGCTTGTTCTGCGCTTCGATCAGCAGGAGGAGCAGAGGGAGATCACGGGGTTGTGCTGACCAGCGTTCAATCAGCTGATCTCCGAACTGCGTCAGGCTCAGGCCGTAGTCGAGCCGACGCAAGGTGACCAGACGGGCATCAACCCGCTCCTCCCCAAGCTGCTCAAGACGCTTGCCGATGTCGGAACGGCTGGCACGGCTGAGGACCTCGGCCGAGTCGATCACGACCTCGTCTGGAGGTTCCGGAGGAAAGTCGATCGGCGCCACAGCGAATGCCGTAGGCACCATCAGCAGCAGGGCAAACCCTGCAGCGACCAATCCGGCGAGAAACGAGGGGAACCGAGGCATTCGTGGAAGCGGAGATTGGATGCAGTCTGCCGTCAGCCGGCCAGGATGTCGCGGTTCAGGGTCATGA
>WTHL01000225.1 GCA_011523155.1 Synechococcus sp. PL34863bin_39
ACCTCCATGCCATCGAGCCACACTTCCCAGCCCACACCCCAGGCGCCGAGGGTGGGGGACTCCCAGTTGTCTTCAACAAAGCGGATGTCGTGCTCGGCGGCCTTGATACCAAGTGCTTCCAGCGATGCCAGATAGGTCTCCTGGATGCCATCGGGGGACGGCTTGATCAGCACCTGGTACTGGAAATAGTGCTGGGCCCGGTTGGGGTTATCGCCGTAACGGCCGTCGGTCGGACGACGGCATGGCTCGGCATAGGCAACGGCCCAGGGCTCCGGACCGATCGCCCGCAGAACCGTGTGAGGGCTCATCGTTCCCGCCCCCTTCTCCGTGTCGTAGGGCTGCAGCAACAGACAACCCTGCTCAGCCCAGAAGCGGTTGAGGGTGCTGATGATGTCCTGGAAATGCAAAAGACTCTCTGCGACTGGATTGGGGCTGCCGAGCATCAGAGGAAATCGGTCTCAAGACGGATGCAGTGATTGCACCGTTTGGTCACGACTCCATCCCGCTGCCCAGGCAACATGGGCAACCGGATTCAAATTCTCGCAAGCCACCGGATCGGGCTCCGTTTCACCGCAGCCAGCCGATCTCAGACAGCGCGGCAGTCCGCAGCCAACGCGGGGGCAGCCGACAAGGCTCAGCGCCGCCTGCCCCCACCTGACATTGAGGAATCTGCAGGCCCGGAGGCATCAAAAATCCGGCGCATCAGACGCATCAGGCTGAGACGTCGTTTCTGCTCATGCTGCTCACTCGCTTCACTCGCTGCATCGCGCCGCTGGGCAATCAGGCTGCCCAGGCGTTCCAGAACCCTTGGCTCTTGATCCATCACGGGAATGAGCGTGGATTTTTCAATGACAAGAATCACGGATTCCGCAAGACAACGGACACTCGCGCTGTGAGCAGCCCCGGTGCACAGTGAGATTTCGCCGAAGAGATCGTTTCTTGTCAGGGTGGCGAGCACCCGCAGGCCACCAGGGCCTGAATGACGCTCAACCTGCACCTCCCCTTCAAGAAGCACGTAGAGCGCCTGGCCGACGCCGCCCTGGGCAATCACCAGCTCTCCTGGTGCAAAGCTCTCACAACGGGCCTGTTCAGCGAGCGTCGCCGCCACGCTGCGGTCCAGGGATGCAAAAAGCGGCAAGGCTTCAAGCCGAGTTTGAATCGTCCGCTTGTCGATGGCACGCGACGGCAGATGAACCGGCGACCCATTCGTGCGTATGTCACGGATGGGAAAGGGAATGCTCTGTCCGATGCGGTGCAGGGAATACCAGATCTGCTCCAACAGATCACTGCGCACCTGGCGCATCTGAAGTGCTGAGCTCTGCCAGACCCTGAGTTGATAATTCACGGCACTGTCATCGAAACCCTCCACCCAGATTTTTGGCTGCGGTGTGGACAGGATCGATCGATGGTGTTGAACCACCGCTCGCAGCAACTCAATCGCCTGACGGGGCGGAAGGCTGTAATCCAGCCCGACATCGATGGTCTGACCAACAGGTTCCCCCGGCTGATAGCGATGCAGGCCGTCCGTGGCGATCCTGCCGTTGGGCACAACGACCAACGCACCCTCCAAGGTGCGAATTCGGGTGGTCATCAGCCTGAGGGAGGTGACGACACCGCGCGTAAACCCCAAATCAACCCAGTCCCCTTCGCGAAAAGGGGAATCCACCTGCAAGGACACACCGGCAAACAGATTTTTCAGGGTCTCCTGGGCCGCCAGGCCAACAACTGCAGTGAGAACGGCACTCGTCGCCGCCAGACCCACGAGATTGACCTGAAATTGCTGATGCACCACGACCAGGGTCAGGGCTGTCGCCACAGCCAAAGCCAGCAGATCACGGAGAATCTTGGTGACCGGGCGCCACCAGCCAAGATCACCAGGCAACTGCAGGAGCAACCAGATCACGAGCCTGATCACCGACACCCCCAAAAGGAGCTGAATCGCCGCAGCCCTCCAGGCCGGGAGCACTGACATCGCCACAGGGAGGTGCTGAAGAATCGGGATGCCGATAGCCGCCGCCAAGGGGAAACGCAGCGGTGGAGGGGCAATCCGCCTGGCGCGGCAGACACTGTGCAACAACACCAGAGCCAACGCACTGACAGCGCTGATCGCGACGACTGCGGTCATGACCATTGGGCAGGACGAGATCGCAGCAATGCTCGCTCGCCTCTCGGCCCTGAGCGCTCATTGCTGCGCGGATCACTCACTCTGCGCAAGACAGCGGTGCAGGTGGGCGATGGCATGGTGCCGATGGGGATTGCTGCGACTCGGACTCATCACCCCCAGCCAGAAGCTGCCATCACCCTGAAACACAAGCACGGGCTTTGAGGCCGCCTTGCCATGGCATTCGAGCAAGGACATGCAGAGCTTTTCGGCCACCTCCATCCCTTTGGGCTTAACCCGCAGTCGACGCAACACCGGGTCCACCTGCGAGAACGAAACAAACGTGGCGCGCTGGGAGTCGGTGACCAGGATCATTCCGTCGAGCCACTGCACCTCAACGAGCAGATCTTCAATCGAGGCCAGCAAAGAGGGAAGAGGGAACGCCATGGCCCAAGCCTCGGGCTTAAGGATTTCTTTCTAATATCACCACCGCCCTTGTCGCAAACGACACAGGTCGAGACGGCCTTATGTCTCCAGAAGCAGGAGTCCCATCTGCCCCGCCAGAAGCGAACGATGCCGGGCCTTGCGAAACCCAGCTGCCAAGGCCATCGCCTCCTGCTCCTTCCCCGTCGCAAAGCACTTGAGGCTCTCTTCGAGGTAGGCGTACTGGTCCTTGAACCCAGCCAAGGCGGCGGCGGGCACGACAACCTTGCGCAGGTACTGCCGTTGAAAGATGGCGGCGAGGCTCTGCTCGGGAAGTCGATTGAAATCGAGCACGGCAGCGCGCCGATTGGGCTTCAGAACGCGGCACATCTCCGCAAGACCCGCAGCAGGATCAGCAAGATTCCGGAGGCCATAGGCCATCACGGCGCCGTCGGCAGAGGCGTTGGGAAGGCCTGTGGCCAGGGCATCCGCCTGCTGCCAACTGACCTTCAGCCAGGGTTCACGCCTGCGACGCGCCTCGGCCTGCCCAAGGGGCGCAGCCGCTGCATCAACACCGATCACCGAACCGGAGGGACGCACGGTCCTCGCGAGAGCCAACGCCAGATCGCCGGTGCCACAGCAGACGTCAAGCCAATGCTCTCCTGGCCGTGGATTCAGCCAGATCAGAGCCTGACGCTTCCACTGGCGGTGGAGCCCGAGGCTCAACACATCGTTTAAACGGTCGTAGCGGGGTGCCACGTCGTTGAACAGCTGCTCCACGGCAGCCGGATCACCTGGTTTCACAGCCATGGGGTCAGACCGGCAGCCCATTCAGGGTCATCACCATCACAAGAGTCAGTCCGACGGCGGCGGAACAGACAAGGCATCCGGCCAGCATCAGGGAAAATTCCTGCTGTTCAATGGCGCTCTGCATCAACGAGAGAGCCCAGGCCACCAAAGTGATCACAAGCCCCGTGCTACACAGACCAAAAGGCATGATCCAGGTGTGATCAATCAGAGGCAGGGCAGCCATCGGGGATCGAATCGGCAGTTACCAAAGTTCACCAACCATAAAAAACGCGTCACGCCTGTGGAGGGCGGATGCTCATCCCGCGGGACTGCAGATCGACCTTGATCTCCTCCACGGTGAGGACCCCGTCGTGCAGCAGTGAGGCCAGAAGAGCGGCGCTCGCCTGGCCGCCCCGAGGCCCCTGGTCAAGGGCCTCAGCGATGTGATCAAGGCATCCGGCCCCGCCGGATGCAATCACGGGCACAGGCACCGCCTGGGCGACAGCACGCGTCAGGGCAAGGTCGTACCCCGCCTGGGTGCCATCGCCATCCATCGAGGTCAGCAGAATTTCACCGGCCCCGAGATCGGCCACCCGTCGTGCCCAGCTGACGACGTCAAGTCCGGTGTTCTGACGACCGCCCTTCACAAAGACGTCCCAACCCTCGTCACCGGACTCACGGCGCCTGGCATCGATCGCCACGACGATGCACTGACAACCGAATCGATCAGCGCCGCGGGCAACCAGCTCAGGGTCACGCACTGCCGAGGAATTCAGGCTCACCTTGTCGGCACCGGCGCGTAACAGGTCTGTGATTCCCTCCACCGACGAGATGCCACCCCCGACGGTGAACGGGATCGTGACCTGCTCCGCGGTTCGGCGAACCATCTCCACCAGGGTGGATCGCCCCTGATGGCTTGCGGCGATATCAAGGAACACCAGTTCGTCCGCTCCTGCCTGGCTGTAGCGGCACGCCAGCTCAACAGGGTCGCCGGCGTCGCGGAGGCCGACGAAGTTCACGCCTTTGACGACGCGGCCATCGGCAACGTCAAGACAGGGAATCAGGCGAAGGGCGACCATGACAACGAGAAGGAATGCATGGACGCGGCTGTTAGTGTGGCGCCCACTTTCCAAGCCTTGCAGGCCATGTCTCAGGCGACGATCAACATCGGTTCCAAGGTGCGGGTGACCCGTGTTCGCGACCGCATCCCCTCAGCTCTCGTGGACCTTCTCCAGAAAGACGCCAGCGGCACGGTTGTGGATTTCCGCACCGTTGATGGCAAGGGGATCGGGGTTGTTGTTGAACTCAGCAATGGATCAACCTGCTGGTTCTTCGATGACGAAATCGCTGCGGCCTGAGGTTTCAGGACGTGAGTGACGCCCGTCAACTGCTGGGCATGAAGGGTGCCAGCGGCACCACCAGCATCTGGAAGCTGCGCCTGCAGCTGATGAAACCAGTGACCTGGATCCCCTTGATCTGGGGTGTTGTCTGCGGTGCTGCAGCAAGTGGTCAATACCAGTGGCGCCTGGATCACGTGGCAGCTGCCGTGGCCTGCATGGTGATGAGCGGTCCTCTCCTTGCAGGGTTCACGCAGACCATCAATGACTACTACGACCGCGAGATCGACGCGATCAACGAGCCTTATCGCCCGATTCCCAGCGGCGCCATCCCCCTGCTGCAGGTGAAAATCCAGATCTGGGTTCTGCTTCTTGCAGGTCTGGGAGTCGCCTATTCCCTTGATCTCTGGGCCGGCCACACAACCCCGGTTGTCTTTGCCCTTGCCCTTGGCGGCTCTTTTGTCAGCTACATCTATTCAGCTCCTCCTCTCAAACTCAAGCAGAACGGCTGGCTTGGGAACTACGCGCTCGGGGCCAGCTACATCGCCCTTCCCTGGTGGGCAGGGCAGGCGCTCTTTGGCCAGCTCACCTGGGCGACTGCGCTGCTGACACTGGCTTACAGCCTTGCGGGACTCGGCATCGCGGTTGTCAATGATTTCAAGAGTGTGGAAGGCGATCAGGCCCTCGGCCTTCAATCCTTGCCTGTGGTCTTCGGAATCAAACGTGCCAGCTGGATCAGCGCCGGCATGATTGATGTCTTCCAGTTGCTGATGGTTGCCGTTCTGATCGCCATCGGCCAACATTTCGCTGCGGTGCTGCTCGTGCTTCTGATCATTCCCCAGATCACCTTCCAGGACATCTGGCTTCTCCGTGATCCGGTTGCCTTCGATGTGAAATATCAGGCCAGCGCTCAACCCTTTCTTGTGCTCGGGATGCTTGTCACCGCCTTGGCCGTTGGCCACAGTCCACTGACAGCGTTGATGTGAAGCGCTCCGGGCGACACTGGGCTGCTCTCGCCGGCTCCGCGGCTGCCGTTGGCTGCGGCGTTGCCTTGGCGCAGGGAGCCATCACCAAGGCCATTGACGGGACCCTTCCAGATGCCCGCGGCATCGCGAGCTTCAACCGACCCGGCACGATCACATTGCTCTCCAGTGATGGACAGGTGATCCAGAAGCTGGGACCGGCAACAAGGGAGAAGGTGGCAAGCGGAACCATGCCTCTACTGGTCAAGGAGGCCTTCATCGCAGCTGAGGACCGCCGGTTTTACCAACACGACGGTGTTGACCTTTGGGGCATTGCCCGAGCGGTGTTAACGAATCTGAGGGAGCGATCGGTCAAGGAAGGGGCCAGCACGATCACCCAGCAGCTGGCCCGCACGGTCTTTCTCAGCCAGGACCGGACTGTGACCAGAAAACTGCGCGAAGCAGCTCTGGCCTACAAACTCGAACGCCAGCTCACCAAGGAGCAAATCCTTGAGCAATACCTCAACTACGTCTATCTGGGCTCGGGAGCCTATGGGGTTGCCGACGCCGCCTGGGTTTATTTCTCGAAAAGTCCCGACCAGCTGACCCTCCCGGAAGCAGCCCTGATCGCCGGTCTGCCGCCGGCTCCGTCGATCTACTCACCCCTGGTCGATGAGACCACCGCCCGCGCAAGGCGGTCGATCGTGCTGCAACGGATGCAGCAATCGGGATTCATCTCGAAGCAGGAGGCGGAACAAGCCCAGGCCAGTCCCCTGGGTTTGAAGCCGGCCATCCCGAAATATTTCAACAGCGCCGCGCCGTACTTCACCAGCTGGGTGGCCCAGCAGCTTCCCCAGATGCTGACCCCGGAACAGTTGGAAGTGGGTGGCTTGAACATCCGCACCAGCCTGAATCTCGAGTGGCAGAAGCGTGCGCAACAGGTTGTGCGGGAGTTCGCACCCGGAACGGCCGAGGGCTCAGTGGTCTCGATCGAACCGGGCACGGGGCTGGTCCGGGTGATGGTGGGCGGCAGAGACTTCCTCTCCAGTCAGTTCAACAGGGCCACGCAGGCGCTTCGCTCGCCAGGATCGACCTTCAAGCTGTTCCCTTACGCCGCTGCCATCAATGCAGGTGTGAAACCGGAGGATGTCTTTCTCGATGCCCCTCGCTGCTGGGGGGCCTACTGCCCTAAGAACTTCGGGAACAAATACTTCGGCAAGATCACCCTGGCCGATGCCCTGAAGAATTCGCTGAACACCATCGCAGTCCAACTGCAGGACAAGGTTGGCTTCGATGCCGTGATCACCATGGCGAACAACCTGGGGATCGGCACCACGCGTCCCCTCGGCAAGTACTACCCCCTGGCGATTGGGGCTTACGAGCAGACCATCCTCGACATGACAGCGGCCTACGCAGCGATCAACAACCGTGGGGTGTATGTCCAACCCACTGCCTTTGAGGAAATTCGTGGTCCTGGCGGCGAGCTGATCTGGAGCCGCCGCAGAGACGGTGCCCGAGGACGCCGGGCCGTGGACAGCGATGTGGCTGACACCATGACCTGGATGCTTCAGCGCATCGTCACCGGTGGGACGGGAGTGGCCGCCAAGCTCGACGACCGCCCGGTCGCCGGCAAGACAGGAACTTCCGAAGGCACGCGCGACCTCTGGTTCATCGGTTCCATTCCGCAGCTGACCACGACCGTTTGGTTCGGGTACGACAACAATGCCGAGACCAAAAGCAGCAGCGGTGAATCGGCCTGGGCCTGGAAGCAGTTCATGACCACGGTGAAAGACAGTTTCCCCGTGCAGGCCTTCCCCCCCAAGCCGGAACTGACACGCGTCTACAGAGGCCCCAAAGACAACAGCTGGGACCGCAGCACCGTTGTCAAACCCAAAGAGAAAGATGCAGACAAGGCAACGCCCGACTCCGATCCGAACAGCCAGACGGACCCCACCAATCCATTTGACGATGGCCTCGAGCTGCCAAGCTTCGATGCTTTGGACGCACCCTCAGACCCAGAACCGCCCCGACAGCTTCCGCCGGTGCTCAGGGACGACAGCGGTGTTCCGATCAATCGCCCCCGCTGATCGGTTCTGCAGCCAACGTCAGATAACGTCCTCTGCTCGCGACTGAATCACCGCGGCATAGAAGCCATCACCTCCCTCGGGGTCAGGCCAGCGCTGTTCCTCATGGCGGAGCACAAATGCCGGATGGGTCTCGAGAAACGACGCAATCCGCTCCCCGTTCTCGGCAGGGTGAATGGTGCACGTGGCATAGACGAGGGTTCCACCAGGCGCAAGCAAAGGGACCATCGCGTCCAGCAGCCTGGCCTGCAGGGGCACGAGGGTGCTGATGGTGTCCGGACTGACACGCCAGCGGGCATCGGGATGGCGGGCCAGGGTGCCGAGCCCGGAGCAGGGAGCATCGAGAAGAATGCGCTGAAAGTAACCGCGCCACTGCGGCTTCTGATCCAACAGTGCCGAAGCGTCAGCAGCCATGGCCTGAAGGCAGTCAGTGCCAAGCCGGGCAGCGTTGGCCGCCACCCTGCGAAGACGGCCAGCCGACCGATCGATCGCCCACACCTCGCCCTTGTTCTGCATCAATTCGGCGAGATGGGTGGCCTTGCCCCCTGGAGCGGCACAAGCATCAAGAACACGATCGCCGGGCTCTGGGGCCAGCAAAGGCGCCACCCACTGCGCCGCACGATCCTGCACACACCAGTGTCCCTGCTCAAAACCGGGCCATTGGCGCAGGTCACCTCCACCCTCGAGGACCTGAAGACCATCAGGGCATCCTGGAATCGGCATCACACGCAGTCCGTGCTGCTCCAATGCCGCTGTCAACGCAGCCGGCGTGCAGCGCAAGCGATTCACCCTGAGATCAAGGGGCGGAACCTGATTGCACGCTCGGGCAACACGCTCAGCCTGGTCAGCCCCGCACCAGCGCTGGAGATCCCGACAGAACCAATCCGGGAGGGACTGCTGAAGCGCCAGGCGCAGGGCAGGGTCCCCTGGCAGATCAAGAGCCTCACCGCTCTGTTTCGCCCGTATCGCAGCCCGCAACACCCCATTGACAACCGGTGCCAGGCGCTTGAGGCCATGTCGTTTCGCCAGTTCCACCGTGGTGTTCACGGCTGCGGCATCGGGGATCCTCTCCATGCAAAGGAGCTGATAGAGGCCCACATGGAGGAGCCAGCGCAGACGGGGGGGCTGCTTGGAGGCCGGCACGCGCCCCAGCCGATCCAGCCAGCTGTCGAGACGGCGCCGTTGGCGGATCGCCCCATAGGCCACTTCCGTCACCAGCCCGCGGTCCTGCACGGAAAGCGTTGTACCGCGCAACACGCGGTCGAACGCCACATCCGCATACCCCCCAGCAGCCACGACTTCCAGAATCTCCCAGGCAAAGCGGCGAGGGGCCAGGCCGACGGCAGGTCTGGTGTTGAGGGAGGGGTGCTGACTCACGTCGCCACGCTCTGATCCACCTCTTCATCTTCCGTTGCGGCTGGCCCCAGAGGCGCGCTGGGTGTCCAGAGAAATTGCCTCAGCGGCAGTCGCCCTTCAGGATCCACCGGGATTCCTTCCCTGAGCAGCAGCTCGCGCTGCAACCAGTCGGAGCCATGCCGATTCAGGCTCATCGAAACGCGACCACGCGCATTCACCACCCGATGCCAGGGGATCGCGTCATCCAGGGCCAGGCGGCGCAGCGACCAGCCCACCTGACGCGCGCAGCCATAGGCCCCAATCCAGTCAGCGATCTGGCCGTAGGTGACAAGCCGTCCATAGGGGATTACCGACACCACCTGATGCACCCGTTGGTCGAACCCCGGAACGGCATGGTGG
>WTHL01000284.1 GCA_011523155.1 Synechococcus sp. PL34863bin_39
GATGAGATCAAACTGAAGATCGTCCGCGAGGGGAAGGAAGCCAGCCAGGGCGTCGGCTACCTCGAAGACGGAACCATGGTTGTCGTCGATGAGGCACGCGCTCTGATCGGCAGCCGCCATCAGGTTGTCGTGACCGGCGCTCTGCAGACGCCCACGGGACGCATGGTGTTCGCGCGCCTCGACGACGGAAAACTGAGCAAGGCAGGAAAAACCGCCAGAAGCGGACGCAACAACAAGCCCAAACCGTCCAAACCGAACCATTCCGATGAGCGCGCTAGCTCAGACCCCCGCTAGGCTCCTGCCACGCCTGGGGATGCGCCAAGGATGACCACATCAGCTCCTTATTACGGAGAATCAACGGTGCTCCGGACCCCACCTCCGGATCTGCCGTCCCTGATGCTCAAAGAGCGGATCGTCTATCTCGGTCTGCCTCTCTTCTCCGATGACGACACCAAGCGTCAGATGGGGATCGACGTGACTGAACTGATCATTGCTCAGTTGCTTTACCTCGAGTTCGACAACCCTGAGAAGCCGATCTATTTCTATATCAATTCAACTGGAACAAGCTGGTATTCCGGCGATGCCATCGGCTTTGAAACTGAAGCCTTCGCCATCTGCGACACGCTTCGCTATGTCAAACCACCGGTCCACACCATCTGTATCGGCCAGGCCATGGGCACCGCAGCAGTGATCCTCTCAGCTGGCACAAAAGGCCAGAGAGCTGCTCTGCCCCACTCCTCCATCGTTCTGCACCAACCACGCAGCGGCGCTCGCGGACAGGCCACCGACATCCAGATCCGAGCCAAGGAGGTGTTGCAGAACAAACGCTCCATGCTCGAGATCCTCTCGGAGAACACGGGGAGAAGCGTGGAGCAGCTGTCCAAGGATTCCGACCGCATGAGCTACCTCACCCCTGCAGAAGCCGTTGAGTACGGCCTGATCGACAAGGTTCTCAGCAGCCGCAAAGACCTGCCGGCCCCAACCGCCTGAGGCGACCTGGTTGATCCAGACCACTGGTTTTCACCTCTTTGACATCGTTTTCACACCACTCCTGAACCATGCCGATCGGTACCCCCAGCGTTCCCTATCGCCTCCCCGGAAGCCAGATGGAGCGATGGGTTGACATTTACACCCGGCTCGGAGTCGAGCGAATTCTGTTTCTTGGCTCCGAGGTCAACGATGCTGTCGCCAACAGCCTTGTCGCTCAGATGCTCTACCTCGACTCCGAGGACAGCAGCAAACCGATCTATCTCTACATCAACTCCCCGGGTGGCTCGGTGACAGCAGGCCTCGCCATCTACGACACGATGCAGTACGTCAAAAGTGACGTCGTCACGATCTGTGTCGGCCTTGCCGCGTCAATGGGTGCCTTCCTTCTCGGAGCAGGAACGAAAGGGAAACGCCTGGCTCTGCCCCACAGCCGGATCATGATTCACCAGCCCCTCGGCGGCACAGCGCAGCGTCAGGCCAGCGATATCGAGATCGAAGCACGTGAAATTCTGCGCATGAAGGAGATGCTGAACCGTTCAATGGCGGACATGACCGGGCAGAGTTTCGACAAGATCGAGAAGGACACCGACCGCGACTACTTCCTGAGTGCGGAAGATGCCAAGAACTACGGTCTGATCGACCGGGTGATTGCCCATCCCAATGACGCCTGAGTGATCAAGGATTGGCGCCTGCAGGCGCTTGCGTAAGCTCGATCGTTACTCCGCTCAACGATCCAGCCCGGATGGCCCAGCTCTTTTACGACACCGACGCCGATCTCGGTCTGCTCAACGGCAAGACCGTCGCAATCATCGGCTATGGCTCCCAGGGCCATGCCCATGCCCTGAACCTCAAGGACAGCGGCATCAATGTCGTCGTCGGTCTCTACGAGGGCAGCCGCTCCGCTGAAAAGGCCAAGGCTGACGGTCTGGAAGTGCTGAGCGTCGCCGATGCCTCGGCGAAAGCCGACTGGATCATGGTCCTCCTGCCTGATGAATTCCAGAAAGCGGTTTACGAGAAAGAGATCGCTCCCCACCTCAGCGCCGGCAAGGTCCTCAGCTTCGCCCACGGTTTCAACATCCGGTTCGAACTCATCAAGCCTCCCGCTGATGTTGACGTTGTGATGATCGCCCCCAAGGGCCCTGGTCACACCGTCCGCTGGGAGTACCAGAATGGCCAGGGAGTACCCGCCCTGTTCGCCATTGAGCAAGACGCCTCCGGCAATGCCCGTGGTCTGGCCATGGCCTATGCCAAGGGCATCGGCGGCACCCGCGCCGGCATCCTCGAAACCAATTTCAAAGAGGAAACAGAAACCGACCTGTTCGGTGAGCAGGCCGTGCTGTGCGGTGGCCTCAGCGAACTGGTGAAAGCCGGTTTTGAAACCCTGGTGGAAGCCGGTTATCAGCCGGAGCTGGCCTACTT
>WTHL01000194.1 GCA_011523155.1 Synechococcus sp. PL34863bin_39
CGCTGGCCACGTCCCCCATGGTGACGGCCTGCATGGGGAGCAGATCGGTCGCTCGACCGTTGTCGAGATCACGATAAAAATCAGCGATGCAGTAACGGTTCCCGCTTCTTTGGCGGGGGAGCTCAAAGCGTCCAAGCCGTTGTTCCGAATCGGGATCGAACACCACAAGATCGTTCCCATCCCGTCCGCAGGGGAAGTAGCCGTAGGCGACAGCTGGCTTCAGCAACCCTTCACCCAGTGCACGTTCGAGCCAGGACTGGAGGATGGGCTCAGCCTTCTCGGCCAGATCCGCCTCGTAGTCTTCCCGCGGCTGGTCCTTGGCTTTGCGCATCTGCCACTGACCCGCGAAGAGTGCCTGACGGTCGAGATACCCAACGACCTCCTCGAGGGGAATGCTGGTGTCGCGCAGCAGGCTCGCTCCGAGGAACGGTGCTGCGATTGCAGTCTCGGCAGGGACTGCCGCTGATCGGTCAAAACTGATGGGTGCGGTCTCCGCTTCCGGAGCTTTCGATTCGACATTTTCGGTGTCTCGTTCGTGAGACTCCTGCTCCTGCGTGCCGCCGAGGGAGACTCCCTCTGGCGTTCCCTGCAGGAAACCCTCGAGGTTGTCCCATGAATTCTCCGATCGTGCTTTCACATAAGCGTCCATAAAACGCAGGTCTGTGAAGGCATCGCGGCCATAAATCACTTTTCCATTGTAGACATCGCTGCAGTCTTTGTTGACAAACCTTGGCGTCAGAGCAGCTCCACCAAGGACAACCGGCACCGAAATCCCGGCCTCGTTGAAAGCCTGAAGATTGTCTTTCATGAAGGCCGTTGATTTCACGAGCAGGCCACTCATGGCGATGCAGTCAGCTTGATGAATCTTCTGCGCTTCGATGATGGCGCTGACATCCTGTTTGATGCCAAGGTTGATCACCTCATAGCCGTTATTTGTGAGAATGATATCAACAAGATTTTTGCCAATGTCATGAACATCCCCTTTCACGGTGGCAATCAGGAATTTGGCCTTCGCTGACCGTTCCCCCTCACTTTTCTCCATATAAGGCTCAAGAAATGCCACGGCAGCTTTCATGGTTTCCGCCGACTGGAGCACGAATGGCAGCTGCATCTGCCCTGAACCAAACAGTTCTCCGACCACCTTCATTCCATCCAGGAGGAAGGTGTTGACGATGTCGAGGGGGGCATGGGTTTGCAACCCCAGGGTGAGTGCTTCCTCCAGGCCGATTCGTTCTCCGTCAATGATGTGTTGTTTCAGTCTCTCTTCGATCGGGAGATCACTCAGGCTCGGCCCAGAAGAGCGGGCGTCCTTGGTGCTGACACCTTCGAACAGAGTTGTCAGTTCGGTGAGGGGGTCATAGGTGCAGACGTCACCTTCAAATCGCCGCCGATCGTTGATGAGATCCCGGCACACCGACTGATGCTCCTCACTGATTTTGATCAGGGGAAGGATCTTGGCGGGCGACACGATGGCTGCGTCCATGCCCGCTTCGCAGCAGTCGTGCAGAAAGACGGAATTGAGCGTGATGCGTGCAGCCGGCGACAGACCGAAGCTGACATTGGAGACACCCAGTACGACGTGCACACCCGGGAGATCCTCGCGGATGCGACGAATGGATTCGATGGTCTCAATGGCGTTCCGGCGGTCTTCTTCGATTCCCGTTGAAATCGGCAATGCCAGAGGGTCGTAAAAGATCTCCCGCGCTGGAATTCCATACTCCACGGCATCTCGGTACGCTCGCTTGGCGATCGCGAGTTTCTTTTCAGCTGTCCGCGCCATTCCGTCTTCGTCAATGGTGCCAACCACGACACCTGCGCCGTATCGCTTGGCCAACTCCAGAACCTTGAAGAAGCGCTCATCACCATCTTCGTAGTTGGTTGAGTTGAGGATGCACTTGCCTCCGGCAACCTTCAGACCAGCCTCCATCTTCTGCCATTCGGTTGAGTCGAGCATCAACGGCAGGTTGATATTGGTGACGACGCGAGACACCAACTCACGCATATCACTTTCGCCATCTCTTCCCACGTAATCGACGTTGACGTCGAGAACATGGGCATTTTCCTTCACCTGCCCTCGTGCCACCGCCACAAGTCCGTCCCAGTCCTCTTCGTTGAGAAGCTCGCGCACTTTTCTGGAGCCGCTGGCATTGAGACGTTCGCCAATAATCAGAAAGGAGTTGTCCTGGTGATAGTTGGTTGCTCCGTAGATGGATGAAGCCGATGGTTCATATTTGAGCGCGATTCTCTCCTGATGATTGCGTCGGATCGCCCGCTCGGCGGGTTTCAGCTCTTCGGAAAGTTCCGAGAGTGCCCTGATATGGGCCGGAGTCGTCCCGCAACAACCTCCGATCACCTGCACGCCGAGGTCTTCAACAAAATGCATCAACTGCATCTTCAGCTCAAGGGGCTGCAGCCGGTAATGGGCGACGCCTCCGACATTCTCTGGAAGTCCGGCGTTGGGAATGCAGCTGACGACAAACGGGGAATGATCAGAGAGATAGCGGATGTGCTCCTTCATCTGCTCCGGTCCCGTCGCGCAGTTCAGACCGAGGATGTCGATCGGGAATGGTTCCAGAATCGAAACGACGGCAGCGATGTCTGATCCAACCAGCATGGTGCCGGTGGTCTCCATCGTGACGGACACCATCAGGGGTCGCCGTTCGTTGCGTCGTTCGAAAGCCTCCATGACGCCCTGCAGGGCTGCCTTGATCTGCAGAACGTCCTGACAGGTTTCGATGATGAAGAGATCGACACCACCAACCAGGAGCCCTTCCGCCTGTTCGCAGTACGCCGTTTTGAGGGTGTCGAAATCAATGTGTCCGAGCGTGGGCAGTTTCGTCGTGGGCCCCATTGAGCCGGCCACGAAGCGCGGTTTGGCTGCCGTTGAGAATTGATCCGCCATCTGGCGTGCCAGCTCCGCGGCTCTGCGATTCAGTTCGAACGCCTGATCCTCAAGGCCGTACTCAGCCAGCACCACACTGGCGGCACCGAACGTATCCGTTTCAATCACATCGCAGCCAGCCTCCAGGAACTGCCTGTGAACATCCTGCACAGCGTCCGGCCGCGTCACCACCAGGTGCTCGTTGCAGCCCTCCAGTTCCTCCCCACCGAAATCCTCGGCAGTCAGATCCATCTGCTGCAGCGATGTTCCGGTGGCGCCATCAAAGACCAGAACCGGGCGCTCGGACGAATGCAGATGGTCCAGGAAGCGGGACTGCTGTGACGTAACCGTTCCTGTTTTCATCCGTCCCAGAACTGACCGAGACATCCTAAGGAGCCGATTCAGCCGTTCAGATCGATTCGGGTGACCCAGTGTTCGTAGTCGGGATCCCTTCCCTCTGTGATCGCGATCAACTTGGTTCGGAGTGCTTCCATGACCGGTCGTCTGTCGGACAGGACGGTGGTTTCCAGTTGACGAATCGGGCTGATCTTGGCCGCCGTACCGGTCAGGAACACCTCATCGGCGATGAAGAGTTCCGTTTTGTCGACCGGACGTTCGACCACATCGATTCCCATCCCCTTCGCCAGCTCAATGACGCTGGCCCGGGTGATCCCCTCGAGAATGTCCTGGTCCACGCCTGGTGTGATCAGCTGACCATCACGGACGATGAAGAGGTTCATGCCACTGGCTTCACTCACTTTGCCGCTGGTATTGAGCAGCAGTGCTTCGTCGAATCCGCTGGCCACTGCCTCCGACTTCGCCAGGGAGCTGGTGATGTAGGCACCGCTGATCTTGCCGCGCAGAGGCAGGGAGCGATCCTCCTGCCGTGTCCAGCTGCTGATGCGGCAACTGACCCCTTCAGGCGATAGGTAGTCGCCAAGCTCAAGGCCATAAATCAGGAAATCCGTCTCGATGTTGTGGAGGCGGGGGGCGATGCCCAGATCACTGGTGTAAACGAAAGGACGTAGATAGATCGACGTGCTGGGTTTGTTGGCCTGAAGAACGGCTGTGAGTGCCGACATCACGGTCTCCTCACTCAGGTCCGTCAGGAGAAGCTTGGCGCTCTGGCTGAGACGGCGGGCGTGGCGATCGGCGCGGAACAGCAGCATCCCGCCGGGCTTCACGGGATCGGGGATGGCACGCATGCCTCCGAAGGCTCCCGTGCCGTAGTGCAGGGCGTGGGTGGCGACGGAGACCTTGGCGTCCTCGAAAGGCACACAGCGGCCCTCAAACCAGGCAAAGGGCAGGAACTGATGCATGGCTGAAATGGCCGATGCGTGAATCTTCTCACCCACGCCTGCTGCACCGCTGATGAGAATGGGGCGATGCACCGACTCAGCAGTCTTCCCGGCGGCGATTTCAGTGAGGACATCTCACTGGTGGAGCAGCCCACCGCCCCTGTGCTGCTGCTGACGAGTGCGGCCACGGATCTGTCGACCCTCTGCCGCTGTCTTGAGCAGCCTGGAAATCGGGAGTGGCGCGGTCGGATCCGCGCGCTTCCCCTGGTCAGCCTCAGCCATCCGGCTCAGATTGATCACTACCTCGGCACCACGGGCCAGCATGCCGGTCTCATCGTGGTGCGCCTTCTGGGTGGGCGCGGTCACTGGTCGTACGGCCTCGAGCAGGTCCAGGCCTGGCAGCGGGCGGCTGCGGGACGTTCACTCGTGGTTCTTGCCGGCACCACCGACCAGGATGACCTTCTTCACCCCCTGAGTTCGGTCCCCACCGACCTCTGTGACCGCTTGGCGCTCCTGCTCCGGGAGGGCGGGGTCGACAACATGACCTCCGTGCTCCGCGCCTGCGAAGAGCTGCTGTCCGGGAGATCTCCCGATCCCGCGACGCTGTCCTGTCGCCGGCTGGACGATCCCTCACCATGGGATTGGCGCGACGAGACGGGTCCGAGAGTCGGTGTCGTGCTGTATCGGGCCCAGTTCCGATCGGGTGACCAGCAGCTGGCGGAGGCGCTGCTGCAGTCACTGCGCCAGGAGGGCCTCTCTCCCCGTGCAATCTGGGTCAGCAGCCTGCGTGATCCGGCGGTTCAGGATGGCGTGCTGAGACACTTCTGCCAGCAGCGCACGGAGGTGGTGATCACAGCCACATCCTTTGCCTCGGTGCAATTCGAACAGGCTGGGTTTGGCGCTCCCCTCTGGGACCAACTGGATCAACCCGTCCTCCAGCTCCTGAGCAGCAGCAGTCCACGACGTCTGTGGGCTGAGGGCACACGCGGTCTCGATCCACTGGACCTTTCCCTCCAGGTAGTGCTTCCCGAATTGGATGGCCGTATCACGACACGGATCGGTGGGTTTCGTGATGTGGATCGTCTTGATCCGCATCTCGCGACGGCAGTGCCACGGACTTCCCCGGATCACACCGGTCTGTGCTGGGTTGCGAGCCATGCCCGGGCCTGGGCGGAGCTTCGACTGACAGCGCCGGAGCGTCGCAGGGTCGGTGTCGTGGTGGCGAACTACCCGGTCCGTGACGGGCGACTGGCCAACGGGGTCGGCCTCGATACTCCTGCAAGTCTTGTCAACCTCCTGCACTGGATGCAGGACGCCGGGTATCTGCTCGGTGAGGAGCCTTTACCCAGCTGCAGCGACGCGCTCATGGGCCTCTTGACGGCAACCCGCACCAACGATCCCGAGTCGCACCATCGCCCAGCGCTGACCCACCTCCAGCTAGGGACCTATCTCCGATGGTGGAGAACGCTTCCACGGGAGGCGCGAACGACGATTGAGGCACGCTGGGGGCCTCCTGAATCTGCAGTCGACCTGGAGCCCGATGGCTTCCCGATCCACGGGATCGTGTTCGGGAACACATGCGTGCTGGTGCAACCGAGTCGCGGCTATGACCCGGATCAGGTGAGTGACCTTCATTCCCCGGATCTTCCCCCTCCTCACCGCTATCTCGCGCAGTACCTCTGGATGCGCGAAGTGCACGGAACCCAGATGCTGGTGCATCTCGGAAAGCATGGAAGTGCGGAGTGGCTCCCTGGCAAGTCAGTCGGACTGAGTGAAGGGTGCGGCCCAGCCCTCGCCCTGGGGCCCATTCCCCATGTTTATCCCTTCATCGTCAATGATCCGGGCGAGGGCTCGCAGGCCAAGCGCCGTGGCCATGCCGTGATTCTTGACCACCTGACGCCGCCTCTCGGCAAAGCCGGCAGCCATGGAGCGATGGAGACGCTTGAGGCTCTGCTCGATGAGTACGTGGAGGCCAATCAGCTGGGAGCGGACCGCAGTGCCTCGCTCAATCAGCAGCTCCTGGATCTGCTCCGATCTCAGAACTGGCCTGGTCTACCAGCTGCATTGACAAAGTCCGACCTGGATCCTGACGTGTTTGAAAGCGACTGCTGGACCAGTTGCCTTGATCAGGTGGAGACCTATCTCTGTGAACTCAAGGAGGCTCAGATCCGCACCGGTCTCCATCGTCTTGGTGTGCAGCCCGGTCCCGCCGCCCTTGTTGAGTTGACCCTGGCCATCAGCAGGGCCCCCGTTGCCGACCTGCCAGGCCTCACCCAGCGACTGGCCAGGGTGCTGGGTCTGGCGCTCGATCCCTGGTGTGATGAGGATGGCGCTCCGCTGTCCGAGTCCGACCGCATAGCCCTCACGACCTGGTGTGACGCATCACCTCGGCGGACGTCCGATGCCCTGCTTTATCTGGACGCGCAGGCTTCACTCGTGATCCGTCACTGTCGTTCTTCTCTCTCAGACAACGAGCGGGATCGTCTGCATCCCGCGATCGCCGAATGGCTGGAGGGAGAGAACGATCCGGTTCTCGTTCATCTTCGTGACGACCTCATTCCTCGGCTGGATGCGTCTGCGGATCAGGAACGCAAGGCGCTGCTCCGCGCCCTTGAGGGGCGTCGCCTCGCCAGCGGTCCGTCCGGTGCCCCAACCCGCGGCCGTCCCGATGTTCTGCCGACAGGGCGCAACTTCTATTCGGTTGACTTGCGTGGGCTGCCCACCGAGGCCGCCTGGGACCTTGGACGCCGCAGTGCGGAACGGCTTCTTGATCTTTACCTGCTGGAAGAGGGAGAACCCCTCAGGCATCTCGCCCTGTCGGTCTGGGGAACCGCGACGATGCGCAACGGTGGTGAAGACATCGCCCAACTGCTTGCCCTGATCGGAGTCCGTCCTGTCTGGGATGGTCCGACCCGTCGCATGGTGGATCTCGAGTTGATACCACCGTCGTTACTTGGTCGTCCCAGGGTTGACGTCACCCTCAGGATGTCCGGCCTGTTTCGTGACGCCTTCCCGCAACTCATCGCGTGGGTGCATCGTGCCCAGTCACTCGTCGCGTCCCTCGACGAACCCGACTCCATCAATCCCCTTGCCGCTTTGAGCCGTTCGGAAGGTCCCCAGGCGCGGATTTTCGGGTCAGCCCCCGGTGCCTATGGGGCTGGCCTTCAGGCTCTGATCGACTCGGGTCAGTGGGATCAACGCCGTGAACTTGGGGAGGCTTATCTGGAGTGGAGTCAGTGGCGTTATGACGGCGCCGCCCAACCCATACGCGATCGTGACGCGCTGGAGACAACGTTGCGCCGCGTTCAGGTGGTCCTGCACAACCAGGACAACAGGGAACACGATCTCCTGGATTCCGATGACTACTACCAATTCCATGGCGGCCTTGCTGCTGCGGTCACGGCCCTCACGGGGTCCACGCCCAGTCTTTGGTTCGCCGATCACTCAAGGCAGAACCGCCTGAGAATTCATCCTCTCAGCAAGGAAATTGACAAGGTGGTGCGCAGCCGACTGCTCAATCCCCGCTGGATCAGGGGCATGCAGGAGCACGGGTACAAGGGGGCTTTCGAGATGGCTGCAAGCCTCGACTATCTCTTTGCCTATGACGCTGCCTGCGGTGTTGTGCCTGACTGGTGCTACGAGGCCATCCAGACAACCTGGTTGGCCGAGGCTGAGTCACGCAACTTCCTGATGCAGCACAACCCATGGGCGTTGAGAGACATGGCAGAACGGTTGCTCGAAGCATCCAACCGAGGTCTCTGGACTCCTATGGAGGAGATCAAGAACCAGCTTCGATCACTGGTTCTTGAGGCCGAAGCTGCCGTTGAGTCGGGACGATGACTTACTTGTTCAGATCCTTGACCATGGCGCGGAAGGGATCGATGGATCCTGGCTTCGAGGAGCCTGCACCTGCCTTCGCAGCGGTTTGATCAGCCTTGGGTTCAGGCTTGAGGTCTGCTTTTCTGGCCACTGGAGCGGCGTCAGGAGCTGCCGGAACATTGGTGCCACTGAGAGCACTGCCTTTGAGGCGCTGCTGCAGCTCCTCCTTGGTCATCGCTTCAGCAAAGGTTTTTTTGACCGGCTTCGGTACACCACCCGTAACCGAGGCGACCTCCACTTTGCTGGTGGTTCCGCCGAGGCCCTCAGACATGGTGTCGACCGACATGTCTTCGGCAGCGACCTCAGTGATGAGTTCCTTGCCCCCTGGATTGTCAGCGGTGCCAGGGAATGTGCGGCGGATGGTCTTGGCCTCGCGCATGTAGTCCCTGTCACCGAGGGATGACGATGCGTCGCTGTCCAGAAAGAAGGCTTCCTCCTTCTTGGGAGCCTCGGGTTTCCGTTGGTTGTCACCACCGGTGTTGGATCCCGAGTTCAGCAGACGATCAAAGAGGCCCATGCCTGGGAATCATGTTCTCCGTCGAACTTAGCGGCCTTTGAGGTCATATCCGTGGGTGTCGGTTCCACACGTACGCAAAAGACCAAGGTTCTTCAGCTGCAGATCGATTGCTTCACAGATCACAGGGCTTGGAGACCAGTGGGTCTGCATGTCGTAGTCGTACCAGACTTCAGCTCCATCGATCCCCAGCCCTGCGGCGGCCTTGATCAGCGACGCATGGTCGAGCCGGTAACGGGCTGGGTGGGCCAGCACCGCAAGTCCGCCAGCCTCATGGATCGCTGCGACGACGGCTTCGGCACGAAGCGCTTCTCCGACCACGGCATCTCCCTGGTTGTAACGGTGAAGGGATCGGTGACCCTGTTCAAATCCAAGGGCGAGAACATGCACAAGGCATCCCTTCAGGAGGCAGCTGATCTCCATGCCGGTCCAGAAGGTGGGAACGTCTCGACCCGCTGATCGTTCCTCCTCCCTCCAGCTGATGATCTGCGGGTAGGCGGCCGAGCTGTGGTGATCCGTCACCGCGACATGCTGAAGACCGAGAGTCTGGGCCTGGCGCGCCAGCTCAACAGGCAGAAGACTGCCGTCACTGCACTGGGTATGGCAGTGAAAATTGAAACGTCCCGGACAACTGTCTCTGTCAACGGTGGCCAGAACTTCAGCAAGAGGGTGTTGGTCAGCCGGCATGGCCCTCCGCGGCATTCTCCGATTCCCGGCGCAGTCGTCTCCAGCGGGCATAGAACTGAATCGAGGCGGCCATGAAGACAACGAGCCCAACAA
>WTHL01000196.1:0-1804 GCA_011523155.1 Synechococcus sp. PL34863bin_39
CCTGGCTGCTGCTGAGTCCACTCCTGTGGCTCTGCAAGCTCCCGCCATCGGCTGATCGAAACAGCTCGAGGCTGAATTCACTGAATCCAGCCTCGGTTGAATCGGAAAGCCCTCACCGTCAGGTGGGGGCTTTTTCATGGGCTGCCATGTAGCGGATCAGATCAATGCACTTGCAGCTGTAAGCCCATTCGTTGTCGTACCAGGCCACGAGCTTCATGAAATGATCGTTCAGGGCCATTCCGGCACCTGCGTCGAAGATGGACGTGCAGCTTTCACCCAGAAGATCGTTGGACACGATCGGGTCTTCCGTGTAACCCAGAATCCCGGACAGGCCGTTTTGTGAGGCAGCCTTCATGACGTCCTTGATCGCGTCATAGGTGGTGGGTGTTGCCAGGTTGACGGTGAGATCAACCACCGAAACATCCGGTGTCGGGACCCGGAAGGCCATTCCAGTCAGTTTCCCGTTCAGTTCTGGAATCACACGACCCACGGCTTTGGCTGCGCCAGTGGCACTGGGGATGATGCTCTGACCGGCACCGCGTCCTCCACGCCAGTCTTTCAGCGATGGGCTGTCGACCGGTTTCTGCGTCGCCGTTGTGGCGTGCACCGTGGTCATCAGACCACTGACAATGCCGAAGTTGTCATGAACGACCTTGGCCAGAGGGGCGAGACAGTTGGTGGTGCAGCTCGCGTTCGACACAATGTCCTGGCCTGCATAGCTGGTGTGGTTCACACCCATGACGTACATCGGTGTGTCGTCCTTGGACGGCGCACTCATCACCACATGCTTGGCGCCGGCGGCCAGGTGAGCCCGCGCCGATGCATCTGTCAGGAAAAATCCTGTGCTTTCCAGAACGGTGTCGGCGCCGATCTCACCCCAGCGCAGCTGGCTGGGATCCCGTTCGGCCGTCACTCTGATGGTTTGCCCGTTGACAATGAGATGGCCGTTTTCGACAGCAATCTCGCCCTGAAAGCGCCGATGCGTCGAGTCGTATCGCAGCAGATAGGCGAGGTAGTCGACGTCAATCAGATCATTGATTCCCACAACTTCAACATCTGGACAAGCCATTGCCTGTCGAAATGCCAGGCGGCCGATCCGGCCGAACCCGTTGATCCCGATCCGAGTGGACATGAAGACATCTCTTGACAATCGGGTTATAGATCTGGTCACCGGTCTCCGCTTTGTCACTTACGTAGACCAAGACATCACCCTCAACCCGATGGCTGTACTGGTGTCGTTCCCGCGCCGGATCTGACGCACCGCCTCATCCTTGCCAGAGTCGATCGAAGGCGTTCAACGCCTGATGCACGGAGTCAGCCAACACGATCATGTCCGCCGTCCCCTCCGCCTGCAGCATCTGCGGCCTTCATGCCGACAGGGATCGGCTCGGATCCACTGAAATCTGGCGCGATCGTCTTTGGCTCTTGCGCCACCATGATCTGCCCTCTCCTCTGTCTGGATGGTGTCTTCTCGATGCCAGGCGTCACATCGGAGGCCCGATGGATTTCGGCGCGGATGAAGCCCTGCAATGGGGGGCGATTGTTCAGCGTGCTTCTCAGCTGGTCAAGGAGGTGAGCGGTTGCGAGCGTGTTTATGCGATTGCGTTTGGAGAAGGTGCTCGGCATCTTCATCTGCATCTCATCCCACGGCATCCGTGGGATGCGCGAACAGCGGCCTGGTCCGTCGCCGACCTCTACCGAAGGGTTGCGTCAGAACAGGAACCTGCTGCTGGTCAGGAGGAGGTCGAAGCCTTTCTGACGAAAGCGCGCAGGCTGGCCGCCTCACATTTCCTTTAACCACCGC
>WTHL01000196.1:1904-9349 GCA_011523155.1 Synechococcus sp. PL34863bin_39
CCCAATGACGAAAGATGTCCAGCCGTGCAGGCTGCAGCGTCTTCAGGCAGGCTGACGTCGTTCATCACGCATGGAATCCATGTCACTGCTGTTCGCTTCGCAGACTGCTCCCGGCGGCCCCACAGTGATCCTCCCCGCTCTGCTGATTGCAGGCCTCCTGGTCGCGCTGTCTCAGGCCTTTGTTCCCAAAGGGGATCAGTAGGGTCCGAAGCGCGACGCGCAGGCGGCGCCACAGGTGGCCCCGAGATGGGCGGCATCAGCAGGGCTCCAGCCAGCGGCCAGCCCTGCGGTCATTCCAGCGGCGAAGCTGTCACCGCAGCCGTAGGAATCGCCCAGGTCGCCCGGTGGTTCGACCGAAACGTACCGACCACCCGGATCGAGGCTTCCGCCCTCCTGCCCGCAGGTTCTCACCACCAGTCGTGGAGTGGTCGTCAGCTCGGTGAGATCCAGTTGCTCATCGGGGTCGAGGCCACTGCCAATCAGAGCATCGAGTTCAACATCAGCCTCCTGCAGCAAGGGCTGTCGGAGTCTTGGCGTTGCTGTCAGCACCCTGGCCTGACGTGCAAGACGAAGCCCCTGAACATCGGAGGCCGACACAAATGCCCCGTCGCAGTGGCTGAGCAGATCCCAGGGCAGAGAATCTGAGGCTGAGGGTGTCAGTCGTTCCCCGATCACTGTGATCGCCCGGTCGCCTCCTTCGGTCGCGAGGCTGATGCCACGGCGACTGGCACAGTCACGCCAGGCCACGTGGGCGTCGACTCCGAGATCCCTGAGGCGCGAAACGCTGCGATGACCGATGGCATCGTTGCCCAGGGCTGTGAAAAACGGAATGCGCTCTCCTGTGAGTCGCGCCAGCTGGACAGCCACCACGGCTCCTGCGCCCGCTGGTTCCTCGATGCAACGCAGTGATCGACTGATCCTGCCCGGTTCGGGCAGAGAATCAACGGTGAGAAACGTGACCCACTCCTGGTGGCCCACCACGGCCAGTTTCAGCGGCGGTAAACAGCGCGAAGGGTTCAAATCCATTTCCTTGATGGCTTTCTCCTGGGGCTCAGGGGATTGGCAGGATTGACTTGGCGGCGTTGCGGAGTTGCACATTCACCTTGCCTTCCACATCGCTGACACCTACCCGTCCCTCGACCGCGAGCGGCTGTTCCGCGGGGGTTGTGATGCTGATGGCATCGCCAGACTCGCCGCTGACTGCGATCGGTGCTTCGAACGACTCGATGACGACCTTGGCCTCGACAGCCATGTCACCGACTACGGGCAGCTTCTCAACGGATTGAATGCGCACAGGCTGACGCAGGGCGTCGATGGTTAGATCACCAACCAATCGAATCGGGATCGCTGTCTCCTGGGGAAGGGCAATGGGAATGGGTTGGCGGAGAAGTTGCACCACAGCTGTCGACACAGCCCAGAGCGAGAGCACCACTGCGAGCGGCCATCGGCAGGCCATGGCCAGGCGGAACCACTGCGATGATGCAGTTGGCAAAGTCTCAGGAGCTTCCGTCATCGCAGGGCGAGTGGCAGTGCTCAGGTTTTAAGGCGAAGTGACCTGATTGACCGCGATTCGGCGTCGTTCGTTGCAGCGTTCCACACCCGCTCTTCAGAGCTCGTACTCCTCTTCGAACTGAGCTAGCAGTCCGTTGTAAAGAGCCAATGTGGCCTCACTTTGATCGGTGAAGCCTTCGATTTTGTACAGCTCATCGAGCTGTTTCGCGGCAAGGTGCACCTGGGCGAAGGCCTCGGCGTATTCGTTCTGGATGTCCTCTTCAGTGATGTCGCGGATCATCGCCGAAATGAATTCGACTTTTTTCTGCGCCGCGGCGATGTCCGCCTCCATCTCCTTGTTCAACTTGCGCCGCTTGCGGGCCATCCCAATCTCGCCAGGGCCGGTCACCTTACGACCGTCGACAGGGTCCAGAGAATGCTATGGATGAGGTCTCAGAAGCAGAACGGAAGCATCTTGGCGCTGCAGGCGGCATAGCCGTCCACGAGGGGGCCAAGTCCGATCTGATGAATGATTCCCTGGCCGGTGAGAGCCTCGGTCAGAACGCCGATCACGAAACCGAGCATGGCCGCGCGTCCGTTGAAACGTTCGGCCTGAGCCAGTTGTTCCGCATGGATGGAGCGTGCAGCACTGTCCTGAAACCACTTCTCGTTGGCCTGCATGGGAATCACCGCTGCAATTGATGTTGCGAACTGTAACGTGCTTTTGCGGGTCTGATCGCCTTTGGTGATTCGCAAAGGGTTGGACGTCAGCGCCAATGGCAGATCGGCCCCTGGCCATGGCCGATGGCCAGCGCTTGCCTGAGTCCCTCCTTGACATAAATCCGAGCGGCAGAAATCGCCGCCGGCACGGTCTGGCCTTGGGCCAGTCCTGCTGCGATGGCCGCGGACAGGGTGCATCCCGTGCCGTGGCTGTGGGGCGTCTTAACCCATCCGCCATCCAACCAGTGGATGTGGCCGTCGTAGAGGAGATCGCGACCTTCAAATGTCGGATTGCTGCCGGTTTTGATCAGAACCGATTCAGCGCCCTGGGCATGAATCACTCGGGCAGCTCTCTCGGCATCACCGGGGCTCTTGATGGCGCTTCCACTGAGGAGCCTGGCCTCGTGAAGGTTGGGGGTGAGAACGGTGGCTTGCGGCACGAGGGTGTCCCGCAACGCCTCAACGGCTTTGGGATCCAGCAGTTCGGCGCCGGTGCGGCTCACCATCACCGGGTCGATCACATGCGGGCGCTTCCAGTTGCTCAGCGCCGTGGCGGTGATCGCAATCAGTTCGGCATTCAGCAGCATGCCGGTTTTGATTGCCGCCACATCCAGGTCTCCGCGCACGGCTTCGAGCTGGGCCAGAAGGCCTTCGGGTGGGAGGGCGTCAACCCGTGTCACCCCAAGGGTGTTCTGGGCTGTGACGCAGGTGAGTGCGGTGCAACCATGCACCGCAAACGCCATGAAAGCGCGCAGATCGGCCTGAATCCCCGCCCCTCCACCGGAATCGCTGCCGGCAATGCTGAGGGCGATCGGGGGTGTGAGGTGTGTCGGCTGAATGCTGCTGCTGGTGTTCGCTGTCATGGTTTGCGCCAGACCACGGGTTTGCGGCGTCTGGGGTACAGCTCCTTGCACATCGGACAGACCGTGCCGTTGCAGCCCCGCGCGGTGCAGAACTCCCGTCCGTAAAAAATGATCTGGAGGTGGAGTTTGTTCCAGGCCTCTTCGGGAAAGAGCGTCTTGAGATCCTTTTCTGTTCTCTGCACATTGTCCCCGGCACTCAGCCCCCATCGCTGGGCCAGTCGGTGGATGTGGGTTTCGACAGGAAAGGCAGGCACCCCGAAGGCCTGTGCCATCACGACGCTTGCGGTTTTGTGGCCGACCCCAGGCAGGGCCTCCAGCTCTTCAAAGCTGGCTGGAACGATGCCGTCGTAAGTGCCGACAAGAATGCGCGAGAGTTTTCTGATGTTGCGAGCCTTGGTCTTGGCCAGCCCAAGCTGGCGGATATGACCAAGGATCTCCGTTTCCTCCAGCTCTGCCATCGCCAATGGGTCTGGACCTGCGTTGAAGAGGGCCGGGGTGACTTCGTTCACCTTCTTGTCCGTGCATTGAGCGCTGAGAAGAACAGCGATCAGCAGCGTGAAAGGGTCGCTGTGGTCAAGTGGGACTGGTGTTTCTGGGTAGATCTCGTTCAGCCTCTGCTGGATCACGTCAGCCCGTTCGCGTTTCCTCAAGGCGCTAAGGCTTTGCACGAAGGATCACCCTAGGAATCGGAGCATGGGGCTTGCTTTGTAGCAAGGGCTACCATTTTTAACTTCCGATAAGGATTGGAGTTGATGGGTTCGCCCCTCCGGTCTGGTCGTTCAGAGTGACGTCCCTGCTGCTGATGCATGACTGACGTCGTCAACACTCGTCGCGGAACCAGCCTCAAATGGGAGTCCAACGGGGAGCTAGCCGGCGCTGATCTGAGAAATATCCTTCAGAGTCTTCAGGAGGCGGATCCCCAGGCCCAGGGATTGAACAGCTGTGAGCTGTCGGTTGATTTCGCTCAGCAGCGCGCCCATCATCAACCTGGGTAATCCATGTGCTTTCAGGGTCGCCGTTTCTTCCATGGGGCAGTCGCGCGCATCTAAGTCGAAGCAAGCGGGAGGCGACCACAGCGCCCTAGCTGGTCAGTCTGACTGTCCCGAACAAGATGCCCCCAGCCATCAAGTGGAATCTTCCGGATCTTGCCCTGAAACCGCGGGGGACATGCTCACCGAGCTGTATCGCCACCACAGCCGTCAAGGGATTTAATGTCGTTGCTTCCTGATGGGCACGTGATGAATCCTGTTGTGCGAGGGGTGGCTTACGTGTCCGTCTGGGTCATTCTCTGGGGAACGCTCGCATCGCTGATCGACTGGGTTTTGCTGGGGGCAGAGGTTTACCCCACGGGATCGTTAGGACAAGTTGCCACCTTTGTCGGTTACGGCGCTGCCAGTGTGGTCATGGCCGTTCGTTTTTCCGGTCGTTTTCTGTCTGAAGGTGACTGATGCACAACAAGGCCATTGGCTAACGGCAACTCGCAACGTGTTCAAAGTATTTCGAAAAGCCTTTTGAAGGCGATGAAGCTCCAAATAGCCGATACTGTCATGGCCGAATTTGAGATAATGTTCACGATCAAGACATAAAAGCCAGCAGTGCTGACTGGTCCTGTGTTGAGAGCAAATAGTAGAAATTTAGGTACCGCTGCAAATAATCCATAAAGCGAAGCTTTCAGTAGTGTTGCGCCTATCTTTCTGACCTGGTATTTCTTTCCTCCATTTAATGTTTCGCAGTAGCTGAAGCACAACGCCGAGAATGCGGAAACCGTAATGATGTAGCGATCATTTGCAGTGGTGATCAATTCATTGTCTGTGTTTTCGGTCCAGATCAATGCGATGGTGAAGCCGATAATGGCGACGCAAAGCCAATAGGGGGTTCTGCGGCCAAGCTCGCCGATCCAGACAAGGCCCTGAACAATGACTGTCAGCAATACCTTTTTCAAGCTCTCGCCTGACTTGCGCAAGGGGGCAAAAGCTTCGCTTAAGCATCATAAGTTGATTCTTAGAAAGCAGTCGCTAAGACTTTTCTTATTGAGGTCTCTGCCGTTGTCGCGAGCGTGTTGTCTGTCCCCCTCCGTTTCCGTGGCAGCTCAGCTTTGATCTGGCGTCAGTCAGGGACCTTGCCCCTGACACTGTCCCAAAGGCTCTTCGCAGACTGGCGGTCGTGGTGAATGTTCTCCGACGTGTTCGCGTGCTCTTGTCTGCAGTGGTTCATCGGCGTGACGGGTTGTCTCGTCAGGATCGGGTTGTCGCTGGGGTGCCTCACCAGTCAGTGGTTGTAGGGTCGTGGCAGACGTGTTTGCCTGGCAGATCTGTATGCGCCCTGACGATGATGAAATCGCGAGGCTGCTGAGGAAGCCAGGAGAAATTGACAGGCTTCTCGGTGTTAGCGAGGACGAGATTCGTGCCTGGTCAGAGTCGTATTCCCGTGTGCCATCGGAGGTTCAACCGTCATCACGGTTGGCTGGGAGCACCAGTGATGGAGCAACGGAAAACAACGACCATCAACAAGCGCAGGCATCAACGCTGGCGTTGAAGAAAATCGGCACGATCACGTTGCTTGTGATCTCCCTCATTGCGGCTGTGCAGGTCTTCAGGGGCGATCGCCAGCCTCGGCAGTTGAAGTCTCCGGTTCCTCCCGTTGCGGCGGATGTCAACGGAGATCCAGCCGTCAGATCAACGGTGATCCGGGCCACCCAGGATTGCTGGATGGAAGTACGGGATGCATCCCGCACCACCTTGTTTGAGGGCATTCTCAAGAAGGATGAAACCCTGACGCTGTCCCTGCCAGAGGGATTTGAAATTTACCCGGGCAAACCGGAGACGCTTCTGATCACGGTGGATGGTGAAGCCGCCAAACTTGGCTATGAGCTTCGCTGGTATCGCTTCCCCGGTGAGTAATCGAGTCCCGATGAGTCTTCGGGTTTGAGTCAGGTTGCCTTGGGTTGTGCCATGACAATGGCCGCGAGGATTCCACCTGCAAATCCTCCGGCGTGCCCGATCCAGCTCACCCCCGGCGGCGAAGCCCAGGGGAGCAGGCCAATGGTGGCGCTGCCGTACAGGCTCAGGGTCAGACCACTCAAGGCAAGGCTGATCAGCCTGCGCTCCACCAGTCCCCGCACGATGAGATAGCCAAGCAGTCCGTAGACAACGCCGGAGAGGCCATGGCTCCGTGTTGGCCAGAACAGCCAGATCGGGATCTCCGCAATCACAACCCCGATCCAGACGGCTCCGTAGGCCTTCAGTCCCTGACTGATCACCAGGTAGCTCAACGGCAGAAACGCCAGGGTGTTCGAGAGCAGATGTTCAACACCGCCGTGGCTGAAGGGTGCCGTGAACAACGACCACCACGGGGTTCCTCGTCCGATGGGGAGGGTCCAGCTGCCGGCGAACAGGGTGCTGTCCACAAGTTCCTGCAGCCAGGCCACGCCCACCAGGGCTAGAGGTAGCACCGGCGACCATCGCTGCCTTTCGCTGTTTGGGGAAGAACGCTCCGTCAGGGGTTGAGGTTGGCAGCGATCCAGCCATCCTGGGCCATCCAGCGTCGCCGTCGGTGTGGTGTTCCGATCAGTTCGAGAAGCTCCACTTCTTGAATGCGCAGGCTCAGGAGTTGAAAGGAGGTCGGCGGCGGCGTCCCATCGCTGATCGCTTCCGGAAAGTTGGCATCTGACATTAGAGGTTCTCCAGGCGATGGCCAGCCCCAGAGTGCCCTTGCTCCCGGGCTCAGCTGAACCCAGTGTTGCAGCGCCCGACGTTCTTGGTCGTCAGGGTGAAGGGTTAGGCGTCTTGCTTTGAATCGGAACTGACAGCGTGCTTTCGGAAGCAGCCAGCACAGTTCACATTGCGGGTTCTGGTTGAGCTCCGTCACTTTCCGACTGCGTTGATCGGTCAGCAGTTCCACGGTGTCTGCATCACGCCAGCCGCGAAACACCAGTGTTCTGACTCGGGGCCATCCATCAGTCCCGGTCGTCGCCAGTTGAACCCATCGACGCATGGGTGAGCGCCCTTCCTTCTCTTGTGCTGCTCGCAGCAGTGGGCGCCACGGAGGAAGGGAGGAAGAAGTCAAGGGTTCGGTTGGAACAGCTAGAACACAATGTCGACCGCTTCGGGGTAACGGCCATGGCTGCTGAGGCATCGTGATGAAGCATTCATTCATGCTTCGCTCAGGATTCAGTCAGCCCCGGGGCGCCAATCCGGGCAAGAGTGTGTGGGGGGCAGGGCGCTCCCAGTGATCCAAGCAAGGCCCCCGGTCCGCCAGCCCAGGGGCTTTTTTGTCTTGGTGGGTTGTCCTCGCAACCTTGTTGATCAGGTGGAGTGGAATGGCCGGAGAGGTGTTGCCCTTCAAGTAAAAAAGCGCCTGGATGAGGGATCC
>WTHL01000026.1 GCA_011523155.1 Synechococcus sp. PL34863bin_39
GCGCCATGAGCAAGATCATCAAGTACGGCGACCTGCCCCTGGTGTCCAGCGACTATGCAGGCACCAACCAGTCGACCATTTTTGATGCTGATCTCACCCTCGCCATGGGTGACAACTTCTTCAAGATCGTGGCCTGGTACGACAACGAATGGGGCTACAGCCAGCGTGTGGTCGACCTTGCTGAGGTTGTTGCCAAAAACTGGAAGTGATCGTTCACCTGCTGGTTTGATTCCAGAAAGTGGCTTGAACTCCGCTGCCCCTCTCCGTGATGGAGAGGGGATTTTTTATGGCTGGAAGTGATTGAATCCGGGGCCTGCAGTCACCGGCACGTGACTGTCAGCCCATCTCACGCCAGGAGGATCCGCAACGACGTCACCGATCCAGCAGCTTCCCGGAACGTTGGCCAACCAGGACTCCGCCCATGCCTCGGGCAGGCTCAGCACCAGTTCAAAGTCTTCCCCACCGTTCAGGCACCAGTCGTCGAAGAGGGGCGTCCGTGGCCACGAAGAGGCCTGCGGCAGTCGGTCGCGCGTCAGCCTGATTCCACACCGGCTGGTGGCGCTGAGCAGCTCCACGGCTCGCAGCAGGCCATCACTGCTGTCCGTGCCCCCTGCTCGCCAGGGCAGTCCATCCGGTTTGCAGTGGATCAGTGCCTGGAGGGCGTCCAGTCGCGGTGTCGGGCGCCTGTGTCGATGAATCGCCTGCTCACAGAGATCGCGGCTCAGGTTTAAAGAGCTGAGTGCCGGATCGTTCTGAAGCAAGCCCAGGCCAAGTCGGCTGAGACCATGGCAGCCGCTTACAACGATCTGGTCTCCGGGTCTGGCCGCTGAACGCAGCAGTCTCAGGGGTCCGAGGCTGCCAATGGCCGTGACGGACAGCATGCGTTGACAGCCTCTGGAACAGTCGCCTCCCAGCAAGACACCGCCGTAGCGCTTCAGTGCTGCGTCGAGACCTTGATAGACCCCTTCCACCCAGCTCCATGGTGTGTCGGCCGGGGCCACCAGCCCCACGGTGACCCCCAGCACGGCATCCACGCCGCTCGCCGCCAGATCGGACAGGTTGACGGCTGCTGCTCGCCAGCCGACATCCTGGGCTGCGGTGGTGGTGTCGCTGAAATGAACACCGTCCACAAGCAGATCGGTATTGACCAGATGGGCCTGCTCTTGGGCGGCGAGGGTGGCTGTGTCGTCATCGAACTGCCCCGGGGGGGCGAACCTGGCCAGGCGGCGGAGCAGTTCTGATTCTCCAAGTGACTGCAGTGTTTCAGCCACGGGGTCGGCCTCAGGCGTGGTCCTTGAGCCGTTCGGCTCCGTCCAGCACGTTGATGCTCACGACCTTGTCGTCAACGCCAAGCTCTTCAAGGACATCGAATCCCTCCACCACGTAACCGAACGCGGCATTGCGGCCATCGACCAGGTTCAGTCCCGCAGGCGTGAGCTCTGCTTCGTAGAGAAACATGAAGAACTGGGATGATCCGTCACCCAGATCCTGGTCGGAGTGGGCCCAGCCGAGGGTCCCCAGGGTGGCGAAGGGAAGGACCGGGGTGGCCTTGAACAGCCCTACATCCTCGAAGGTCTGGTTGTAGATCGTCTCGTCCTCGTCCGGCACCCTGATCTCGAGCGGAACATGACGTTCCGTTTTGGTGCGTGGATCGACGTAGCCGATGTCAGGACCTTCTGGATCGCCTGTCTGAAGGATGTAGAAATCTTCGGCTCTGATGAAGGGCAGGCCGTCATAGAAGCCCTTGAGACTCAGGTCCACGAAGGCTCCGGCCGTAAGAGGCGCGTTGTAGCCATCCACAACCGCCGTGAGGTCTCCTTGGGTGGTGCTGATCCTCACCGTGGCTCGACCTTCCAGGCGGGGCAGGGCGTCGAATTCATCGGGTATTGCGGGAATCGTCGCATCCGTCAGCAGTGCTTCCAGATCACCGATGTCGGCGAGGGTGCTGCGACGAATCTCGATGAAGCGGGGTTTGTTCTGCGCGTCCACCTCAGCCTGCATCGCGTTGATCCCCTCAGTCACGTTGTCGAGGAGGGCGTCCGCGTTGCTCTGGGATGCCGCCGGAACTGACGCAACAATCGTGCTGCGATGTGTTGTGAGAAAGGCCTGGGTCTTGCTCAGTGAGCGACTGAGCGCACTCCAGCGTTTCGCCCGCAGGTCATCGCTGGTTCCTTCCAGTCGATGCTGCAGATCGCGAAGATCATCCTGGTCGAACGGCAGGGCATCGCGCAGGATTGCGGCGGGATCCTTGACCGCATTGCCTTGAGGCAGCCCGGCCTGAACCGGTTCTGCCATGAGAAGGCCGCAGGATGTGATCAGGGCGATCAGCAAGGCGACGAGACGCTGATGGGCCATGGGGAAGCCAGGTGCTGCCTGGACTTTGGCACAGCCGT
>WTHL01000288.1 GCA_011523155.1 Synechococcus sp. PL34863bin_39
TCACGATCCGGACGCCCTTGTTCTTGGCCATAAAGGACGTTGCGCCGCAGTTGCGTAGCGAAGTGACAGCCACCAAGTTTACAGATCGACCTTCCCCCTTCAACCGAAGGCAGTTCCGCGTCCCCACCGCAGCGGCGCTTCGTAAGATTTGCAGCCTGTTCCATCGGTTTCATGCGGGTTTCCCTCTCCTGGCTTCAGGACCTAGTCCAGGTGGAGGAGCCCGCCGAACAGCTTGCCGAGCGTCTGTCGATGGCAGGTTTTGAAGTTGATGCCCTCGACGATCTGACCCGTCTTGCTCAGGGGGTCGTTGTTGGTCACGTTCTGGAACGGGAGAAACATCCCGATGCCGACAAGCTGAGTGTCTGCAAGGTTGATGTCGGAGCCGAGAACCCACTGCAGATCGTCTGCGGCGCCTCAAATGTGAGGGCGGGTATTCATGTACCCGTTGCCACGGTGGGTGCTGTGCTGCCTGCTGTCGGACTCACGATCAAATCTGGACAGCTGAGGGGCGTTGCCAGTGAGGGCATGATCTGCTCCCTTGCGGAACTTGGCCAGTCCAGCGATGTCGACGGGATTGCGATCCTCGAGGACATCACGGATGAGATCCCTGCGCCGGGGACGCCTGCGGCTGGTCTTCTCGGTCTTGACGACACGGTGCTCGAGCTGGCGATCACGGCCAATCGCCCGGATGGCCTGTCGATGACAGGAATTGCCCGTGAGGTCGCCGCCCTGACAGGGGCTTCTCTCACCCTCCCGGAACTGCCTGCGCTCTCCAACACCGCGGAGCTGAATCCGGATGCTGCCAGTCGTGAGGCGATGCAGGCAGGCGGTCTCTACGGCGTCACCGAGGTGACCGGGGTTGATGCGTCGCTTCCCTCCCCTGTCTGGCTGCGACGACGCCTTGAGCGGGCTGGCATGAACAGCGTCAACGTGCTGGTCGATCTCACCAATCTCGTCATGCTCGAACAGGGTCAACCCCTGCATGCCTTCGACGCTGACGTCCTGGATCAGCTGTGCGGCGGGCCTGTGACTGCAGCTGATTTTGGCCTCCGACAGGCGACGGATGGCGAACTGTTCACGGGCCTTGATGGTCGTGAGCTGCGTCTTGATCCCCGAGCCCAGCTGGTGACCTGTCGCAACCATCCGATCGCCCTTGCCGGGGTGATCGGGAGTGAGGCCAGTGGGGTGAATTCCTCCACGACGCGGATCTGGTTGGAGTCAGCGCTGTTCAGCCCCTCCGCGGTTCGCCAGACCAGCCGCTGCGGTGGTCTGCGAACGGAGGCCAGCAGCCGCTACGAGAAAGGATTGCCGCGGGATGTCACGCTCCCCGCAGCCCACCGGGCGATCGAACTGATCATCAGCACTCTTGGGGGCACCTCGGGGTCCACAAATGTCTGCGCCTCCAGGCTTGAACCTTCTGCCCCTCTGCAGCTCCGGCGTGTTGCCGTTCATCAGCTGCTCGGTCCCCTGCCGACTGACCAGGGGCCTGAAGACCTGGCTGATTCCGAGATCGAACGCTGTCTGACCGCCCTTGGCTGTGATCTCAAGAGTGCGGAGGATGGATGGTCGGTTGTCGTCCCCCCGTCCCGTCGGTGCGATCTGGTTCGTGAGGTGGATCTGATCGAAGAGGTCGCTCGGCTTGTTGGATTCGATCGCTTTGGCAGCCATCTGCCTGATCCCCTGGAGCCGGGACAACTCACTGATCTCCAACAGGCGGAACGCCGTTTGCGCAATCTTCTCTGTGCCAGCGGTCTGCAGGAAGTCACCACCCTGTCCCTCACATCGCCTGAACCGGAGGCCAGTCCCGTAGGCGCGGAGACTCCGGAGCAGCGCATTGCGATCAGCAACCCACTTCTTGCCGAAACCAGTCACCTGCGCGCCAGCCTCTGGGAGGAGCATCTGCGCATCTGTCAGCGGAATCTCCAGGCGTCACAGCCAGGATGCTGGGTCTTCGAGATCGGCAACGTCTTCGCCAACTCCGGTGACGACATCACGCAGACAGCCCGTTTGGGAGGAGTGATCTGTGCGGAGCGTCGCCTGGAACGCTGGACCAGCAGTGGAAAACCCGTGCGACCTGACTACTTCACAGCACGCGGTGCACTGACACGGGTGTTCAGGGCATTGAAGCTGGAGGTCTCCGATCGTCCCCAAACGTCGGACGGCCGGCTGCACCCCGGGCGAAGTGCAGAGCTGGTTCTTGAGGGTCGGCCGATGGGTTGCTTCGGCCAGCTCCACCCTCTGCTCTGCGAGCAGTTTGATCTTCCTGATGAGACCTATCTGTTTGATCTCGACCTCAACAGGCTTCTGGATGCTGCGACCCGCAGCAATCGCTGGACACCATCGTTCAAACCGTTTGTGACGGTTCCTGCGATGGAACGCGATCTTGCTGTTGTGGTGCCGAAGGAGCAGCCCTGCGCCGATTTACTTCAGGCCATTCGCAAGGCCGGCAAGCCACTGTTGGAGAGTGTTGAACTGATCGATCGTTTTGAAGGTGGACAGCTTGCAGATTCGCTCTGCAGTCAGGCGTTCAGGCTTCGTTATCGCGGCAAGGACAACACCCTGACGGATGAGCAGCTGCAGCCCGTGCATGAAAAGGTGCGGGCCGCGTTGGTCAAGCAGTTCAAGGCTGAGCTTCGCAGTTGACCGATCACGTCTGGCGCCTGAGAAGCGCCAGACATTCCAGGTGGGTTGTCTGGGGGAAAAAGTCAAACGGTTGGAGCACATCAAGGCTGTAGGGCCCCTCTGTGCTGAGTCTTTTCAAGTCCCTGGAGAGGGTCGCAGGGTCGCAACTCAGATAGGCCAGCCACTGGGGCGGGCAGTGGAGAATCTGATCCACCACATCCGGATCGAGGCCCTTGCGAGGAGGGTCGACAACAAGGGCTCCATGGTGTGGAAGGGCTTCAGCAAGCAGTGTCTTCACATCACCCGCCTTGAACTGCACCCGATCCAATTGATTGCGCTTCGCATTGTGACGGGCCTGATCAACGGAGGCCTGGTGCAGCTCGAGACCCAGCACGCGGTGACCCCTCGATGCAAGCGGCAACGCAATGGTTCCGATGCCGCAGTAGGCGTCAATCACGTTTGATGGCCCTGCACATTCCGTCAGCCAGGTGCACAGGGTCTCCACCGCAGCTTCTGCCCGTGGGGTGTTGACCTGGAAAAAGGTTGTGGTGCCAAGCATCAATGTGACACCCGCAAAGTGCTCCTCGATCTCTGCCTGTCCGGCCAGCACCTTGGTGCTCTCGCCAAGGACGCGATTGCTGCGTTTCGGTTGAAGGTTCAAGGTGACTCCCTTCACCTGCGGCCAGCGATCCATCCAGCGCTTCGCCATGGACCGGAGGTCAACGAGCTCCTCAGTGCTGCTGATCAGGGAAATCAGAACATCACCGGTTCTGACTCCGAGTCTCAGACCGAGATGGCGGAGGCCATCACCTTGATGCAGGTCGGAATCTGCAGGCCATCCAGACAGGTCCAGATCGCGCTTGATCGGTGCAATGAGTTCATCGAGTCGAGGATCGAGAACCGGGCAGCGGTTCATGTTCACGATCCTGTGGGACCCCCGTCGGTAGTAACCCAGCCGCAGCTTTCCCTCTCCATCCCTGTGGAGAGGAATCAGCGCCCTGTTCCTGTAGCCGAAGCCGTGGTCGCCCGTGGGTTCCAGTGGCGATGGCGGCTGCGCAATGCCACCGATTTTTGAGAGCGACGTGGTGAGTTGCCGTTGTTTCCAGCGTTCCTGGCTTGTGTCTTCGAGATGTTGGAGTGTGCAGCCGCCGCAGTCGTTGGCGAGAATGCAAGGTGGTCTGCGCGCATCAACTGCCGGCAGCAGAGACTCGGTGCGTCTCGCGAACCAGCGTGATCGTTTGCGCTGCTGTAATTGGACCTTCGCCACTTCACCCGGCAGGAGCGAAGGCACAACGATCACCCAGTTCTGCCATCGCGCAATTCCATTGCCATGCAGATCCAGGTCGTCCCCGGTCACGGTGATCACCAGTCCCGGTACGGGATCGTGGACGGTTTTGGCCATTGCAAAGGCGTTACACCCAAGCCGCCGACGGCGATGACAGGGCCCGGGAGCACTAAACTCACCTCAGCATGCCAGGCCTCATGAGCGTTGTTCGGGATCTGATTCTCCAGGCCGATGACGATCTTCGCTATCCCACCAGTGGTGAATTGCGCTCCATGGTCGATTTCCTCGACCAGGGTGCCGTTCGTCTTGCCGTGGTTCGCATCCTCACGGACAACGAGAAGAAAATCGTTGATGAATCCGCAAAACAACTGTTCAGTCGAAAGCCTGAATACGTCGCTCCCGGCGGCAACGCCTATGGCCAGAAGCAGCGTGCCCAGTGTCTCCGCGATTACAGCTGGTACCTCCGCCTGGTCACCTACGGCGTCCTTGCCGGCAGTACCGAAATGATCCAGAACATCGGTCTGGTTGGTGCCCGTGAGATGTACAACAGTCTCGGCGTTCCCATGGCCGGCATGGTTGAGGCCATGAAGACGATGCGCGAGGCCTCCCTGTTGTTGTTGTCGGATGACCAGCAGATGCTGGCATCTCCCTATTTTGATTTTCTGATTCAGGGCATGCAGACGCCAACCTGAATTCGTGATCCCAATCCAGCTCAGCCGGCCATCGGGCCGGTTTTTTTGTATCTCTGCCGTCTCAATCTAGTCCAGTAGCTAGCCTCGAAATGTGTCTTGCGCGCGACAAGCGGTATCGTTTTGGTGTCCCTGCCTAAGCGCTTCAAGCTCTCTTCGTTTCTTCGTGGATCAGGCACCAATCCCGCCAAGAGCAAAGTGGTCTCTTTTGAGACCACTGATGAATCGCATTTGAGATGCCTGCATCAGCTGTTCAGATTCGCCTGGGCCTCATGGAGGCTGGTCCACAGTTTCGATTGCGTATCTGTGTCTACAGCAGGTACGCAGGCTTGCATTTGATTGGTATCACAGGGTTTTTGCGCGCCTTTCGCCGAGCTGGACACAGTGTGTGAGCGTGGTGGACGCACCTTCGCTTTTGTATCGCGTGTTCGATCTGCTTCCAGGCCTCAGTCTCTGGCATCACTCGGCGTTGGATCGATCTTGATGCTCCGGCATTGATTCTCAGATTTGTTGTGATGACGCTTCTGGAATGACGGAGTGTTGCTTAGGTGTGGGTGCAATGCGGATAGAAATGCACGAAAACGAATTGTTGTTCTAAATTTGGTCTCTTAGGTCTTGTTTCGGAATTGTTCTCAGACCTGCAATGTGTCTTGGGTGAGATGAAAGCGATCGCTGCGGTCTGATGTTGCCAGCTTCTTCCAGGGCGGAACCCTCCTCTCTGTTGTCTTGCCTGGGATCACCGATGAGACCAGGCCTGAATCCAGAGTGAGATGCATGGGATTCAGGATTTGTTCCGGTAGAGCTCACGCAGCATCTGATAAGCCTCGTTCACGCGCCGCATCGCCTCAGCGTCGCCCCCTGCATCGGGGTGGGTGGCCATGGCTTGCTGCTTGTAGCCCTCGCGGATTTCTTTGAGGGTGAGCGAGGCGCCTGCTGCGGTCGGCAGCTGCAGCAACTTGAGTGCTCCATGCACGGTCATCGTGCTTTCGAGGGTTTCGAAGGAGGTGACTTTTCGGCTGCGTTTGAATCGATTGACAAAGCGTCGGATCAGCGTCGGGATGCGATGGACCAGCTCAGAGGTGGCGTAGGGATCCTCAAGAACACCGGCGACAACAATCACCTGATCAAAACGGGGATTCGCATTGATCCAACCAGGGCAGACGCGATTGATCATCAGGATCGTCTGCGACCAGGTGAACATCTTTCCCTCCGTTCCGTCGGCGTTCGGCCAGATGTCCCGAGCCAGCCATGTCATTGCAGCTTCCAGAACGGTCTCGCCAGCTTCTTTTCCGTAGAGGTTGATCCAGTGGTGTTCCACTGTTCGGCTGCTGTCGATCAGGACTTGCTCGTCAATGGTGGGGAGGAGCGGTGCGTCGGTGTTGCTCTGATGCCTGGTTGGTTTCAGGCTGTCTCGGATTTCCCCGGTGCGTTTCCTGACGAATCCCGGAAGATCGATGCCTCCCTTTGTGGCGCTGGCCCTCTCCTTCCGTGGCTGCGAAGGTGGCGGCTGCTGTGTGTCATGGACCAGCTCCAGCTCGCCGTTGCCGATCAGCACCAACGCACGTTCGTCATTGAATTGTGACGGCCTTTCCGTTGATGCAGGGCCAGCGTCGCCCTCCCGGTCATTGCCGAGCGGGTCATCCTCTCCATCGGTCGTCGACCCAGGATTCTGTTCAGGGAGTTCAGACAGCTCATCTTCAGCCTCAAAGATCTGCTCCAGCAGACGGGCCAGGCACTCGCCTCGTGCACGCATGGCCCATTCAAGCCTGAGCTCGTCAATTCTTTGGATCAGTGAGTCGGGGAGTTCGACGCTGATTCTTCGCCGACTGTCTGACTCAGGCGCTGTCACTCAACTCGGATCGTGCCGATCAAGCCTATCGGCCCTGCATTCGTTCGAGCCACTCCTGTTGAGCCTTGATGGCAGACCGGTAGCGCTGCTGAAGCGTGGTTGAGAGCCTGTTGGGCATGATCACTGCGGGCGGCATCAGGCTCGGCGTCCGCGACTGAACGGCCAGCTTTCGAGGTCTGTCCTGATCTGCATCATCGGGATGCAGGTGCGCTGTGGTGCCCGCGATGGCCTTGGTGTTGTGAGGGGCAGTTGCCGGCGGTGGCGCCGCTGCGGGTCTGACATTGCGAGGGACAGCATGTGCTGCATGGTCCACGTGATGATCAACACCCTGAGGCTGGTTCAGGGCCAGGATCTGTTGATGTGGGACCACACTCAGCAGATGGCCAGGCGTCGCATCCGCCGGATAGACAAGGCTGACTTTGACGCGATTCGTTTCTCCAGGGATCAGCGTCAAAGGACTGATCGGCAGGCTCTGACCGGAGCGCAGTCCGACATGAACGTCACGGTAGCCCTGGGATGTGGTGATTCTGATTGACCCCCTGAAGGCCGTGAAGGGACCACGACCTTCGGCGATCGGATGGCTGAGGACCAGTGCATGGGCTCCCGCTCCGACCAGATCCAGATCGATGTCGTAGCGGACGCCGTAGGTGCCGACATTGTTCAGCGCCGAATCAATCATCCGGGTGCTCAGCGGATTGATCTGGATGTCTCGGGTCCCGAAGTGATGCTTGTGTGTACTCGTCAGGGGAACGTGCAGAGCCCCTTGTCTGAGATCGTGGCGAATGCTGCCTCGGTAGTGATCTCCGAGTGCCACACCCGCCACCCTCGAGAACACTTCTCCCCGCTGGATTTCGCCAAGGCGCTCGAGATAGATGCGTCCCGGTGCGAGTTGGTCGCTGTCGAGTACCGAGAGAAGGTCCGGGATGGAACGTGCCCCTTCCGCAGCAACCACCGCCATCTGAAACTGTCCATCGCTGGTACCCCGCAGAAGGCCGTTGGCGATTCCCCGGGCCGGTAGTTCTGTGCTGAGGATCACCTTCCGGCTCCGGGCCGGGATCACGACCGTTCGCGGCAGACGTCGATCCAGTTCTCCCCTCAGCATCTGGACCGCAGTGGCATCGCCGGGGCCGGTGTTCCAGGGGATGCGCCCCAGAGGTTTGACGCCCATCAGCTGGTTGGGTCGATAAGGGGCCTCGAAGCTGTTTTTGACTGATCCCCGATGAAACGTCAGAGTGACCGGACGGGGGCTTGGGTTGATGCCGATTGCGGCAATGGTCAGAGCGCCGCGTTGACGCGTTCCCCCGAGCAGCTTGGCGTTGTCGGGGTAGTACTTGTGGTGGAGGTGAAGGCCGAACGGACCGTTAAAGGTGTAGGTGGCGTTTCTCAGCTCTCGTTGTGTCTCGGCTGCGACGGCCGACCCTGGTTGTGTGTCGACCAGGATTCCTGAACCCTTGACGATCTCCGGCTGGTTGGAGTGCAGAACCGGCACCTTGTTGAACTGCCCATGCAGCGGTCGTGCAGCTTGGCCCGCCATCAGGGGGACGGACGCCAACGACCCGGGAGCCATTCCAATCTCGCTTGTCGCCGAAAAGACGCCGATCAGGACTAGGAGTGAGACTTGTCTGGACACAGGAGACGCCCCGGGTGTTGCCGATGCCCGCGCTGTGCAGGGCTGTGTGTGCAGCCCTCAAACTTAAGCATGATCCGATTGGTAGCCAACGCGTCCCGCAAAACCTGCGTTGGTTCGCCAGTATTGCCTCATCCGAGTCACCCACATGCTCCCTCCGTTTGCTTGCAGTTCCGGTGCCGGCTCCGACTGGCGTCGTCAGCATCAGCACCGCAAGTTGGAAATGCTTCGTTTCTGGCGGGATGGTGTGGAACGTCAGCTCTCAGCATTGCAGGCGTCGATTGCCACCCTTGAGGAGCAGATCGCCCGGGATCAGTCTTCAGAGAGTTGATTCCCTGCCTCTTGTCACTCCCGCATCCCTGCATTGAACGGAGAGCTGTCTCAGTCCGCTCTTGACGCGTCGTTGCACTGTCATCGCGCTTCTGTTCAGCATCTGTGCCGTGTCACGAAGACTTCGACCTTCGACGATCACCGCCTTGATGCACCTCTTCTGTTCGTTGTTGAGTGACATCCAGCACTTTGCGATGACCCTTTGATGTTCCGAGCTGATCAGCTTGTCGATTCCATCCGTCACTTCTTCCAAGCGGTCCATCTGCGGGCAGTCGTTCAGGTCAATCCACCTGTTCCTCTGGCTGTAGGCATGAACGGCCTGTTGCTCTTCAGCTGATGAGATCAGCCTGTTCGTTCTGGTGATGTCATCGCTGCAACGTTGCCGTTTAAGAGCTCTTTGAGCCTGTTCCTGCACCGTCCTCGGCAGGCGAATCAGGCCGATGCTGTCCCTCAGATAGTGAAGAATCGCTCCCCTGATATGGGGTCTTGCGAAGACCTGAAATGGGGTGGTCATGGATGAATTGAATCGCGCTGCAGCTCGAATCAATCCCATTCGCCCGACCTGGATCAGGTCATCTCTGTCCTGTCCTGTCGCCTTCGCTAATCGATTGGCGATGGGGTAGACGAGCTCAAGATGTTCGACAACACGACCATCGTTTCTGACTGGTGATTTGTCCACGGTTGCTGTGACGCGTGCACAGGGACTATTCCCCCGTTCAGGAACTCAATTCAGTGATGCACAACGGAGGCCAGCAGACGTTCCGATCCCTCCCTGCTCAGCCATGGCAGATCGGAG
>WTHL01000297.1 GCA_011523155.1 Synechococcus sp. PL34863bin_39
ACGTGGCTTCGCTCACACGGCGAAGGAACTGCCGCAGCCACAGGTCTGGCTGGCATTGGGGTTGGTGAAGTTGAAACCGCCACCGATCAGGGCCGTGCTGAAGTCCAGCTGCATTCCGTAGATGTAGAGGAGGCTCTTCGGGTCGCAGACCACCTGAAACTCGGCGCCGCCGGGGGCGGTGTAGTCATAGACCTCATCGTCGTCGAGGATCTCGCTGCCGGGCACGAAGTCCATCGTGTAGCTCATGCCGCTGCACCCACCGGAACGGACACCAACCCGCAGGACCTGATCGTCGCCCTGCTCTCTGCAGAGCTTCGCGAGCTGTTGCATCGCCGGCTCGGTGATCTGAATCCCCTTGCCGTCCCTGGCGGTATGGGGTGCCGCCGTTTCAACACCGGCTGCAGAACCTGCGGGGGGGACGGAGGCGGTCATGACGATGGGATCAGTCCGATCTCCGTACTGTATGGAGGCCCGTTCCGGGTTGCCGCGTTCATAGAGTCACATTGTTGTTGGCGGAAGCAGCCGGTGCGGGTCGCGATCGTTGGTGCTGGTCTGGCTGGTTTGGCCGCAGCCGTGGATCTGGTGGATGCGGGGCATCAGGTTGATCTCTACGAGGCCCGGCCCTTCATGGGCGGCAAGGTCGGCAGCTGGGTCGACGACAACGGCAATCACATCGAGATGGGATTGCACGTGTTTTTCTTCAATTACGCCAATCTTTTCGCGCTGATGCGCAAAGTGGGCGCGATCGAGAATCTGCTTCCGAAGGATCACACCCACCTGTTCTGCAACAAGGGTGGCGATCTCCGTGAGCTTGATTTCCGGTTCGCACTCGGGGCCCCGTTCAACGGTCTCAAGGCGTTCTTCACCACGCCGCAGCTGACCTGGATCGACAAGCTGCGCAATGCCCTTGCCCTTGGCACAAGCCCGATTGTGCGGGGTCTCGTTGACTACGAGGGGGCAATGCGAACCATTCGCGCCCTCGACTCGGTCAGTTTTCAGGAGTGGTTCGTCGGCCATGGCGGAAGCATGGAGAGCATCCGCCGCATGTGGAATCCCATCGCCTACGCCCTCGGTTTCATCGATTGCGAGGCCATTTCCGCCCGCTGCATGCTGACCATCTTCATGATGTTCGCCGCCAAGACCGAGGCGTCCAAGCTCAATCTGCTCAAAGGATCGCCCCATCGCTGGCTCACCGGTCCGATCCTGGCCTACATCCAGGAGAGGGGTGGAAGGTTGCACCTCAGACACCGCGTCAAGGAGGTGCATTGCACTGCCGGCGATGCTCCCCAAGTGACCGGTCTGACCCTGGGCACTCCCGAGGGTGATCTTGAGGTGAAAGCGGATCGCTATCTCGCCGCCTGCGATGTGCCCGGTATTCAGAAGCTTCTTCCTCAGGACTGGCGCCGCTTCCCGCAGTTCGATGCCATCCATCAGCTCGAGGCAGTGCCCGTGGCCACCGTTCAGCTGCGGTACGACGGCTGGGTCACCGAGCTGGGGGAGGCCCACGAGGAACGGCGTCGCGACCTGACCCAGCCCTCCGGTCTCAACAACCTGCTCTACACCGCGGATGCCGACTTCAGCTGCTTCGCCGACCTGGCTCTGGCCAGCCCAGAGGATTACCGCAAACCTGGCCAGGGGTCGCTGCTTCAATGCGTGCTGACACCCGGCGATCCCTGGATTCCAAAGAAGGTGGACGAGATCGTCGCCCACACGGATCGTCAGGTGCGTGAGCTCTTCCCCTCAGCGCGGAATCTCAACCTGACCTGGAGCAATGTCGTCAAGCTCGCGCAGTCGCTCTATCGCGAGGCTCCCGGCATGGAGCCCTACCGCCCTGACCAGCGCACGCCGGTCTCCAATTTCTTCCTGGCTGGCAGTTACACCCGCCAGGACTACATCGACTCGATGGAAGGCGCCACCATGAGCGGTCACCTGGCCGCGGCTGCGATCCTGGAGCGCTCGGCCAGTCTGGCCACCAATGCCGCTGTGGCCTGAGGAGAGTTATGGGACGTTGGCTTGAACACACCGTCACTGCCCAGGTGGCTGCTCCGGTCGACCGGGTCTGGGCGGTCTGGAGCGATCTTGAGGCCATGCCTCGCTGGATGCGCTGGATCGAGTCGGTCAAGACGCTGGACGATCCCGATCTGACGGATTGGACCCTGGCGGCCCAGGGGTTTCGCTTCAGCTGGAAGGCCAAGATCACATCCCGCGTCGAGGCGCAGCAGCTGCACTGGGAATCGGTCGGAGGTCTTCCCACCAAAGGTGCGGTGCGCTTCTACCCCGAGGGCGCCGGATCGACCGCCGTCAAGCTGACGGTTTCCTATGAGTTACCCGGGGTCTTGGCACCGTTGATGGAACCAAGCATCCTGGGGGGGATCGTGACGACTGAACTGCAGGCCAACCTTGACCGATTTCGTGACCTGGTTGAAAGCGACTACACCGTTTCGGCTTGAAGCGGTGAACAGGCGAGGAATGGTCCGTCGCGCCCTGACAGCGCCAGGACTCTGTACGGCAGTCCTGATGGCAGGGGTTGCCGGCTGCGGGATCGGTGATTCCTCCCCTCCATCAGCCTCCACCCAGGCACCAGTCGCCAGTCCTGTTGAACCGCTGGAGCCTGTGCAACTGGCTCCTGTGGCGTCACCGTCAGGGCTGACCCCACTCCCGACCGCTGCCCAGGTGCAGGAGGCGGTGCCGCCCGGTCGTGTCGACCCCTTCGCCCCTGTCGCCCTGGGGGTGTCTGCTTCCGCCGGTGATTCGGTCATCACACTGCAGGGTGTGATGCTGGTCGGACAACAGGCTGAGGCCCTGGTCAGCACAGTGTTCGGAACCGGTTCGGTCTGTGTGGGTCCGTCAGGTCTCTGTGCTGCGGATCAGACTCCGCTGCTGCCGGAGGAATGGGCGATTCTCGCCATCGACCTTGAGAAGGGTTGTCTCACCTATGCCGTGGAGGGCAAGCCACAACCTCAGGTCTGCATGGATGGTTCCAAGGCCTGAACACAGGCCTGGACCAGTCCTTCGATGGTGTGTGGATCGGCTTCCTGGTCCACCCGGCCCAGCTGCTCCCTGCAGCGTTGACTGGTCTGTGGGCCGATCGAGACAACCTGACAGGTCGCCAGACAGTCGATCCAGTCGGAACCAAACCGTGCCTCCAGCAAAGACGCGGTGTGGGTGACTGTCTTGCCGCTGCTGAAGGTGATCGCTGCCACCCGTCCTGAGGCGAGCGCAGCTGCGGCCTGTTCCGGCATCGTCTCCGGACAGCGTGACTCGTAGGCGGCAACTTCAACCACCCGTGCACCGGCTTCACCGAATGCCTCGGCCAGCACGGTTCGTCCTCCACTCTGGACCCGTGGAATCAGCAGCCGGAGCCCCCAGCCTGAGACCGGAAAATTGTCGATCAGGCTGTCGGCGACGTAGTCCGGGGGAACGAAATCGGGCTCAGCTCCGAGCTGTTCCAGCAAGGCGCTGGTTTTCCGTCCGACGGCTGCAATGCGCAGGGTTTCGGGCCGCCTCGCAAGGCTGCCTCCGCGCCGCTGCAGCCGCTGCTCCACCGCCTGCACACCATTGGCGCTGGAGAACACCAGCCAGTGGAACTCTTCGAGTTCCTCCAGCGCATCATCCAGCGGTCCCCATTCATCAGGTGCCCCGATCACAAGGGCCGGCAGGTCGATCACCTCGGCGCCCAGCGCCTCCAGCTGACGCCTGCCCTCTCCCTGTTGCTCCTGGGCCCGGGTCACGACCACGGCGTGCCCCTCGAGGGGACGTGTCATGGCGTCACCTCCTCAAGTTTCACGATGTCCTTCACCTGCTGGAACAGGGCGTTCGCCTCCGCTTCACGACCTTGCTCGTTCAGCAGGGTGATGGCAACGAAAAATCCCTTGCGCGCGCCCTCTATATCGCCCCCCATGAGCAGGGCCACGGCCATGTTCTGGTGACATTCAGCCTGCTTGGGACTCAGCTTGAGGGCCTGGGCATAGGCCTGGATCGCAGCGCCGATGTCTCCTTTTCGCCTCTGCATCAATCCCAGGTTGTACCAGGTCAGTGCGATCTCCGGCGCGATCCTGGTTGCCTCGGTCGTGAGTGTGATCGCTTCCTCCAGCTGCGCTGTCTCCATCAGTAGGGCCGCCAGATTGAGGCGAGCACCAAGGCTCAGACGTGGCTCCACCGCCAGGGCCAGGGCTTTCCGGTAGTGGCTGATGGCCACGGGCGGATTCTCGTCGCGTTGCGCCATGGCCATGTGGAGGAGCAGTTCATAGCGTTCGGCATCTCTGGAACTGCTGCTGTCGAGGGCCTGGAGTCCGCGTTCCAGAAGCGCGATCCCGTGTTCGCGATCACCGGTTTCCACCTCCAGTGCTCCGAGCTTCGCGCAGGCGTAGGGGTCCGTCGGGTGATCCGCCAACCACTGTTCCATCGCCGCTCGCAGCCGCGTGCTCTTGTCGCCTTTCTGCAGCAGCTCGGGTGCGTATCCGTCATGGACAAGGGCCGGGGTGCTGCAGTCGGCGATTCGCCAACGGGGCTCCTCCGTCAGAAGCGCCTCGACACTGTCATCGATCATCGAGTGGTAAGGCCGATTCCACTGAATCCGGGGATGGCGCCGGAACAGACGGCTGACGCGTGAATAGGGAGCCATGGCCGCGCCGCGTTCATGACGCAGCAGGTTGATCACCAGCACATCCGGTTGCTCCATCAGGGACTTCAGTTCCGGAATGGCCTCGGGCAGAAGCGCTTCATCGGCGTCGAGCACGAGAACCCAGTCGCCGTTCACCATCGCGAGAGCGCTGTTCCTCGCCGGTGCGAAATCGCCCGGCCAGCGCAACTGCTCCACCCTCGCGCCGGAGGCAGTCGCCCGCTGCATGGTGTCGTCCGTCGAGCCGGTGTCGACCACCACCATTTCGTCGACGAGTTCCTTCACGGAGGCAAGACAGGCCTCAATCCGCTCGCTCTCATCGCGCACGATCATGGAGAGGCTGAGCATGGTGGCGACACGGTGCGGGCCGAGGCTACGGCGCCTCTCCTGAGGAGGCGATGTCAGTTGGTCAGTCCGTGAAGCCTCCGTCGTGTTGCGCACCCGTGCGGTCGGCTCCGCGGGAGTCGATCAGGGCCTCAAGCACGCAGCGTTGCGCTTCAGGCATCTGGCCCGGGGAGTAGGCCGCGGGCAGGCGTGGATCCAGGCCCTCGCGCAGGTCCTCCCATGCATAGGGGCTGCCATAGACGGCCAGGCCCGCCAGACGCCCGGCTTCCTGGAGCTGCCGCAGGGCGGCTTTCCAGGGCTCCTGGCGATCACGGCCTGCCCGGAAGGGATTGCCGCGAAGAAACAGTTGAACCAGCACACTCCCGCCGCCAAGCCGCTCCAGTGCCAGGGGTTCGTCGGGGGAGTCCGGGTTCCAGATCGACACCGCCATCGGGTGATGGATCAGGGTTTGAAAGCCTGCCTGTTGCGGCAGGTGCAGGGCCGGTGCCGTGGCTGGCAGCTGCGGGCAGGGCAGCACGCCATCAACGCGGATCAGGTTGATCCCTGGAGGTTCGTCCTGAACCCGAACCCGTTGCTGGTTGTGCTCGAGGCTGAGCTCCAGCAGCGTTGTGTTCAAAGCCTGCTCACTGGCCAGTTCCAGTTCCAGTTCCAGAGTGCTGCTCTCCTCAACGGGGGTGGCGTCGGCCAGCGCCAGCGTGCGCAGCGCCCGGCCGCGACGTTCAAGGCTGGCCTCAAGACGGGCCCAGGGAAGTGCGCCGTGCCGCAGACCTGCACAAATCGCGGCGATCGCGTCATCAGCATCCTCCGGCATCAGGATCAGATCCGCGCCCGCGGCAAAGGCGAGGCAGGCTGCCTCGCCGGCACTGTGATGGGCCTTGATCGCATCCATCACCAGCGCATCGGTGACCACCAGACCGTCGAAACCGAGCTGATCCCGCAGCAGGTCCGTCAGTACAGCCCGCGACAGCGTCGCGGGCTGGTTCGGGTCCAGGGATGGAATCTGCAGGTGGGCGGTCATCACGCTGTCGATATCCGCCGCGATGCAGGCCCGGAAGGGCAGCAGCTCAAGCCGCTCCAGGCGCGCGCGGTCATGGGCGAGAACCGGAAGCTGCAGGTGAGAATCCTCAGCCGTGTCTCCGTGGCCGGGGAAGTGTTTGGCGCAACCGAGAACGCCCTGACTTCGCAGGCCGCGCTGAAAGGCCACCGTGAGCCGGCTGACCGTGTGTGGGTCCGTCCCCCAGGCACGCACGTTGATGACGGGATTCTCCGCGTTGTTGTTGACGTCGGTCACAGGAGCGAGAACCCAGTTCAGGCCGCAGAGCCGGGCCTGACGCCCGGTGCAGCTCCCGTACTGCTCCGCCAGGGCCTCAGCCCGCGCGGGATTGTGCCGGTGCAGGCGTGCGATCGCCATCGGTGGAGCCAGCCATGTCGCTCCGTCAAAGCGCTGGCCGACACCTTCCTCCACATCCGCACAGAGCAGCAGTGGGCCCTTCGCCCAACGCCTGAGCTGCCGGCATCGCTGCTGCAGGTCCGTGCAGCTGCCGCCGAGCAGAATCACGCCGCCAACGCCTGTGCCCAGCAGTCGTTTCAGCTCCGCATTGGGGAGTTCCCATTGCGGGTAGCGCCTCTGGTGATCTCCTGCAAAGCCACTGGCCCGCACCACCACCAGGCTGGCGACGGCCTGTTCCAGGTCCTGATCCGACAGGGAGGCCGCCGGGGGTGCGTCGTTCACGCGTCTTCGCTGTCGCTGCTCGGCGGAATCTCGCCGCGCTCCTCCCGCTCCTCGCCGAGACGGTTCAGCAGGTTCAGCACAGATGTTCCTTTCTCGATGCCACGGTCCAGCTGGAAGACCACTTCGGGAGCGCGCCGCATCTGCAGTCGCCGACCCAGTTCCCCCCGCAGATAGCGACTGGCGGCCTGCAGACCCTCAAGCACCTGCCCGCGCTGTTGGTCTTCCCCGTAGATGCTCACGAAGATCTTGCAGTGCTGTAGATCGCCACTGACCTCCACTTCCGTGATGCTCACCATGCCCTGATGCACCCGTTCATCCCGGATGCCGTTCATGAGCAGCTCGCTGGTTTCACGCCGGATCAGTGCTGCGACCCGCTCCACCCGCCGTCCCTGTGCCATCGCGACTCAAGCAAGAGGTGCTGCGTTCACCATGGCACGGAGCACCAGCACCATGCTGATCATTCCGCTGATCAAGGCGCCGAGCAGGGCCACAGCCGTGACGGGGTTGCTGCGCCGGCGCGCCAGGGGTTCGGCCACGGAGTTGAGGACCCCGAGGGTGAACGCGATCAGATAGCGCGGATAGCGCGTCACGTTGACGAAAAACTCCCGCATGCTCCTGGCGATCCCTGAAATCCGATGGCTACTCTGCCGTTCCCAGGGCACGATCGGCCATGTTGGAGCTCCATCAGTTCCGTCACTCAGCCTTTTGTCTGAAGGTTCGCCTGGTGCTTCAGGCCAAATCCCTCAGCTACCGCGTGGTTGAGGTGGTTCCTGGTGTGGGTCAGATCGATGTCTTCCGGCTGTCCGGACAACGGCAGGTCCCCGTACTTGTTGACGGAGACTCCGTGATCGCCGACTCCAGCGCTATCGCGCGTCACCTTGAGGAACGGCACCCTGTGCCTGCGCTGCTGCCCTCCGATCCCCAGGAACGGGCGCAGGTTCACCTGATCGAAGACTGGGCGGACACCACCCTGGCCAACGCCGCCAGGATGGCCTTGGCGCAGGCTGCTGCTGTTGACAGCACCATGCGGGACGCGCTGTTGCCGGATGCCCTGCCCTCACCCCTGCGCTCGACCGTGGCGGCACTTCCCGGTGGCTGGCTTCAGGGTCTCGGGGACGTGGTGGATCAAGGACAGCGAGCCGCCATGCTGTCCAGCCTGATTCAGCTGTCAGACACCGTGGCGGATGGGCCCTGGCTCGTCGGAAACGCCATGAGTCTTGCCGATCTCTCCGTCGCCGCTCAGTTGTCTCTGCTGCGCTTTCCCACCTCTGCCGGCCCTGTGCTGGCCGGCAGAGGTGTCGCCGGCCTCAGCGACCACCCGCGACTGGAGGCTCTCTTCAGGTGGCGTGATCAGCTGGAGGCCCAGTTGATGCAGTCGGATCCGGCTGTGGTGTGAGGGTGAGCGCGAATCTGCTGACGCTCACCGGATCAGCCTGAAGTGTTTCCCCCGGGGGTGGGAAACGGGCCTGCCACTGTTGTGCACAGATCCTGGTGCTGTCCCGGTCGCAGCGCTGGTAGCGGCTAAGAGTTTCGATCCGGCTGATGCGTGGAGCCCCGGGGCCGTGCAGGATCTGGAGCACCAGTTCATCGCTCTGGAACACCGCCGCACCCAGGTTGCTCTGACGGCGACCGATCACCGTGGTTTCCAGCTGTCGGTCCCCTGACAAACGGGCCAGCTGACGATTCACCTGCCCTGGAGCCTGTTCCACCGTCAGGAGCTGATCCCCGAGCAGCACCCGACCGATCGACTTGGCATTGAAGACGCGATCGCCGACAACGCCAGGTCCGCCGCGTTCGGCGGTGGTGAAACGGGCGCTGTGGACCAGGCTGCTGTCGTCACTCAGGTCGATGCTCTCCACCGTCCAGGTGCCCGCAAACCATTGCGGGTACAGGAGATCGTCCGATCGTCGAGGTCGTGGCAACGCTGCCGGCAGCTGCCACTCCGGCCATGCGAGCTGGCGTTGACTGAGCCAATCCCCCGAACCCCAGGCAGCAGGTGCGGCGGTGAGAAGCAGGGCTGGCACCCCCAGCAGGCTGATGATCAGGGTCAGCAAGCGGCCTCTCATGTCTGATCCTCTGATCCGTGCCTGTGATCACTACGTGGTGCTGGAGCCTGGGACGGCGGAGCAGCTCCTCAGTTCCGACGACACCCTGGCATGGCTGAAGGGGCACCTGGGGAGGCTGGAGACGTGCCCCCAGGACCTCAAGGGTCTTCCTCCGGACGACGCGGCGTTGCGTCTGCTGGAAACAGCCTGCGAACTGGAGCTGGAGCCGGGGCTCAGCCTCCAGTGGTTCGCGGTGCGTCTGGAGCCCCCGGGTCAGTCCTGAGAATCGTGGGGATCCTCTCCAAGACGAGGGAGGCCACCGTCTCGGCGGTTTGATCACCGATCGGCACCTGCAGATCGGCCTCCGCGTACAGCGGTCGCCGCTGCTCCAGGAGTCTCTGCAGAGCCTCCTCCGGATCCGGGCATGCCAGC
>WTHL01000040.1 GCA_011523155.1 Synechococcus sp. PL34863bin_39
GCCGTTCATCTCCAGCTTGGTGGCCTTGTCCACCACATATTCCGGTGTGGTCACCTTGCCGCAGTCATGCAGCCAGGCCCCGGTGCGGAACTCTCGCCAGGCTTCGGCGCTGCCGAGCTGGAATGGGGCGAGGGGTCCCTCGCTAACGGCTTCAGCCGCTTCGGCCAGCATCACCGCCAGCTTGGGAACACGCTCGCAATGGCCACCGGTGTAAGGGCTCTTCGCGTCGATCGCACCGGCGAGGAGGCTGATGATGGAGTCAATCAGCCTGTCCTGTGCATCCACAAGGCGCGTGCGCTCGACGCTCACCGCCGCCAACGACGACAAGGATTCGATCAGCTGCTGATCAAAGGCATCGAAAGGCTTTGTCGCCCCAACCGCCGTGTCCGGCGTGATCACTGCCGACGGCTCGCGTTTGCGGTTGATCAGCTGCAGAACGCCGACCACCTCCCCGGAGGCCAGCCGTAACGGCACCGTGAGCATCGACACCGCCCGGTAGCCAAGCTGACGATCGACACTGCTGTCGAACTGATACGGCAAGGCCGGATCCAGCGCATACACATCAGCCAGATTCAGCACCTCGCCATGGAGCGCACACCAGCCCACCAGGCGATCTGGGGTGATCGGAAAGCGGATGTCAAAAACCTTGTCTTCGATCCCGTCATCAAGGCTTTCGTTCTGGGACACCGCGAACCAGAGGCGGTCGCCCTCTCCATCGGCCGTGCCCGGGTCGACGGAATCAGCCCAGAAGGGGGCGGGATCGGCCTTCTCCACCAGAAAAATGCTGCCGGCATCCGCAGAGGTGATGGCCCGGGCCTTGCGCAGGATCAAATGCAGAAGACTGCGAAGGTCGGACGCAGCACTGATCGCTGCAGCGATCTCAAGAATGTCAACCAGGGTTTGGTCCGCGCGCGCATCGGTCGCCATTGCCCTCAAGCCACACCTGAACCGCAGCGTATGCAGAACTGAAACTCATGCCACGGGCTGAATGGCATAAAACACCAGAGTCCAGGCCAGCTTTGTGCCCAGATGCAGACACTGGTCAACGAACAGGCTGTAACGACAGCGGCATTTGCCGAGATCAATCAGGGCATGCGCGAGCCATTCGGCCAGGCCGAGCAGCGGCAGTCCGGTGATCACAGCCACCAGAAAGCCATGGATGGCGGCATGGGCTGTGAGCCACCACTGCCAGGCGAGGGTGACATCACGGCCAGCACACTTCTCCACGGCCATGCGATCGTTCTGCAGGCCGAAATCGCCGAGAAAGTGGCCCATGGCCAGCAACGCGAACAGTTCAGGGCCGGAGCCAGACAACATCCCTGACGAGCATCGTTCTCACAGCATGGCAAGGTTCCGTTCAGACGTCCGACCAACCTGGAGAGTCGTCATGGACAGCCAAAGCGACTCCTGCGATCACGTCGGGGCTGCGATGCCGAACACCTCCGTGTCCTGCAGTCCTTTGATCGCTCGAGCCCCGAAGCTGCGCACCTGCACCACACCCAGCTCCTTCACCAGATCAGCCGTTCGGGCATCCATGCACACCGAGGCATCAAGCTGACGGGTGAGCCCCTCCAACCGACTGGCCAGGTTGACCGTATCGCCGATTACCGTGAATTCAAGGCGCTGGGGACTGCCGATCTGCCCAGCCACCACGGCGCCACTCGCCAGCCCCACACCATTGGACAGGGGCTGAAAACCACCGTCAGGTCCCACGGTTGCCGTTTCTTCACGCCAAACCGCATTGAGTTCGACGAGGCGTTGCTCCATCGCCAGCGCGCAACACACAGCAGCCTCGGCCTCCTGGGCCAGACCACGGCTGAGCGGTGATCCGAAGACCGCCATCACGGCATCACCCATGAATTTGTCAACCGTGCCCCCGTGGGCCGTGATCACCTCCACCATGGCCCCCAGATAGGTGTTGAGCTGCTGCACATGGGCCTCGCTCTGGCCCGAAGCAGAGCGCTGACGCGTGAGCTGGGTGAACCCCCTGAGATCCGAGAACAGCACGGTGACCTCCACAACCCGGCCCCGCAGGATGCCCTGCGCCGACTCCGGATCCGCAAGGATCTCAGCCACCACGCTGGGGGCGACGTAACGCTCAAACGTGCGACGCAGCCGCCGCCGTTCGCGGCCCTCCAGCAGATAAGCATTGCCGCCGTACACCAGACCCAGCAGCACAACTCCCGACACCGGTGCCAGGAGAGGCATCCAGCGGTTCCCATCGGTCAAGGCCAACCAGGAGGAGACCAGGCACACCATCAGCGCCAGGATCAGCACCCCAAGACGCCAGCTGAAACGCGCTCGCATCAAGGCCAGCACGCTGGCGGCTGCCATGAATGCCATCACC
>WTHL01000010.1 GCA_011523155.1 Synechococcus sp. PL34863bin_39
CGATCGAACAGGCCCATCGACCCCGAGCGCAAGGCCACGATCAGCAGCCCGAGCACGAAGCCCACAACCGCCAGGGCCGCCGGCAGTCCATGGCTGACGGCCAGCTCGAGCGGCAGGTTGTGGGCATGGCCATGCCACTGACCGGTGCGCAGCGGATAGAGCACGGAAAAGGCAGCGGCCCCCCAGCCCAGCCATGGACGCTCGGCGATCAGCTGCAACGCCACGCCCCACTGACTCAGGCGCGTGGAGGCCAGCACCCGCTCGGCCGAGTAGCGGCTGTCACTGAGCCGTGCCCACAGGGACTCGGGCACGAGGGCGCGGGCCGGGACCTGAACAATGGCCGGAACCCCCGGTAGCACGGCCAGAAGCACGGGCACCAGGGCCAGGGCCAGCAGCGGCAGGAGCCAGGGCCAGCTCACCGGGCCCAGCACCAGAGGCACGGCCAGCACCAGGGCACCCCAGCCGTTGCGCGACTCGGTGAGCACCAGAGCAGCGACCAGGGCCGCCGCGATCCCGAAGACCAGCGACCGGCGCTGAGGGTTCAGACCCGGCTGCACCAGGGCTGCCAGCGCCAGCGGCCACACCAGCGCCAGCCAGGCGGCGGCGATGTTGGCGTAATCGAACAACCCCGACAGGCGCCCATCCGGCTCTCCGCCGGGGGCCACATGCCAGATCACCAGCCCGCCCAGAACGGTCCAGGGCCCCTGCCAGCCCGCCCACAGCTGCCCAAGACCGGTCACCAGAACGGGCACCGTGCCCGCCACGAACCACAGCGCCGAACGGCGCCGTGCCGCCGCCTCCATCAGGTAGGGCTGAAATCCCCAGAATCCCCAGAAGAACGGCAACCAGTTGGCCAGGCCCGCCCAGGCCAGATCGGCCCGGTCCGCCGTGAAGCAGCTCAGGAGCATCAGCACCGCCGCCGCGATCAACGGCCAGTTCCAGCGATCGCGCCAATACGACCGCTCGCGCGAGCGGCTGCCCAGGAGCAGGGCAGGAAACAACAGAAGACTGGCGAGCAGCACGCTGGAGGGAAGCAGCAGCACGCCCAGCTGGAACAACACCCAGCCACGGGGCGACGCCCCAGCCGGCCGGAGCGATGTCAGCCAGTCACGCCAGGGGCGCAGGCAACGCAGATCCTTCACGCAAACACCGCCGTGCGGCCGCGATACACCATCACCTGCCTGCGCAGGTGCAACCTGACGGCCCGGGCCAGGGCCAGGCGCTCGGTGTCGCGACCCTTCCGGATCAGATCCTCCACCTCATCGCGGTGGCTCACGTGCACCGTTGTCTGATCAATGATCGGCCCGTCATCGAGATCCTCGGTCACGTAGTGCGCCGTGGCACCGATCAGCTTCACGCCGCGCTCCCAGGCCCTGTGATAGGGCTGCGCGCCTTTGAAGGCCGGCAGGAAGGAATGGTGGATGTTGATCACCGTGGGGAACCGCTGCAGGAAGTCGCCGCTCAGCACCTGCATGTATTTGGCCAGAACCGCCAGCTCGATGCGGTGCTCCTCAAGCAGGGCCAGCACGCGCGCTTCAGCCTCGGGCTTGGTGGCGGCGGTCACGGGAACGCAGGCGAAGGCGACGCCGAAGTCGCGGCAGAGCGGCTCGAGATCGGGGTGGTTCGCCACCACCAGCGGCACCTGCATCGGCAGTTCACCGCTGCGGGCCCGCCAGAGGAGATCGAGCAGACAGTGGCTCTGCTTGCTCGCGAAGATCGCCACCCGCGGCAGCTCATCGGAGAAATGGAGCTGGGCCTCGCCGCCGAGCCGCTCAGCCAGGGCATGCACCGCCGGGGCAATCGCCTGGCGCGGCAGGCCGAATCCCTCCTGATCCCATTCCAGGCGGCTGAGGAACAAACCGGCCCCGGCATCGGTGTGATGGTCGGCGTGGCGGATATTGCCGCCATTGGCCGCGACCCATCCCGCCAGCTCACTCACCAGACCGGGCCGGTCCGGACAGATCAACTGAAGGATCACGGTGGGGGACGTCACAGCCTCGGCGCATGAACTTCCATTCTCGCGATCACGCGGCACCAGGGTGGGCACGGGTAAACTCCGCGCCATCCTTCCCCGCCCCTTCGTGATGCTGAGCGCCCTGCGTCGCCTCGCTTCATTCTGTCTCTGTGCGTGTCTGTGTCTGGGTCTGATCGCCGCCCCGGCCCAGGCCGCCAAGCGCGTCAGCACCACCATCAGCCCCGATGACATGGCGGTGATCCGCCGCAATGCCGGTGAATTCCAGGCCGCCCAGGAGCGGCTGCCCGAGCTCGCCAAGCTGGTGAATGCCCGCGACTGGACCTTCACCCGCAACCTGATCCACGGCCCCATGCA
>WTHL01000025.1 GCA_011523155.1 Synechococcus sp. PL34863bin_39
AGCCTCCACATCGTCCTGACGCATCAGCGCTTCGCCGACAAGCACCGCTCCGGCACCAGCGCGCTCAACACGATCCAGATCACCTCGGTGGTTCAGACCCGACTCACTGACCAGCAGGGAACCTTGCTGGACAATGCGCTCAGCGAACGCCGATGAAAGGGTTTCCGTTGTTGCGAGATCCGTCTCAAACGTGGTCAGATCTCTGTTGTTGATTCCGATCAAGGGGAAACCGCCGAGGTTGAGCACCCGGTCCATTTCCTCGCGATCATGCACCTCCACCAGAACAGTGAGCCCCAAGGCTGCTGCCACCTTGGACAGATAGGAGAGATCCTGGTCCGTGAGGATGGCCGCGATCAGAAGCGCGGCATCAGCACCTGCAGCTCGGGCCTGATACAGCTGATAGGGGGTGAGGATGAAGTCCTTGCAGAGAAGAGGAAGCTCGACGGCGCTCCGAACATCCACGAGGACATCAAAGCCCCCCTGGAAAAACGTCTTGTCGGTGAGAACCGACAGACAGCTTGCCCCGCCCGCGGCGTAGGCCTTGGCAATGGCGACTGGATCGAAATCAGCTCGGATCACCCCCTTGCTCGGGCTCGCCTTTTTCACTTCGGCAATCACCGCAGGCTTGTTCGGGGCCTGCGAGAGAGCAGCGAGAAAGTCACGGGCTGGGGGCAGCTGGGCCACCTTGCTCTTCAGCTGATCGAGGGGCATGCGCTGTCTGGCGACAGCCACCTCTCGATCCTTTTCCCAGACGATTTTCTCGAGGATGTGACGCGGCTCTCCGTCTTCGTGGGGAATGGCGTACTCCAGATGAGCCACCTGAACAGATGGATTGGGGGGTCTGCGACGAATCTCCATGGAATGCTCCTCAGGCCACAAGGGATTGAGCCGCTTGCTTGTAAGCGACTTCGACCACTTCACTCAGGGTCGGATGGGTATGGACCTCCGTGGAGAGTTGCCTCACGCTCTGACGGCGTGCCACTGCATTCGCGACCTCCTGAATCAGGTCAGCCGCATGAAGCCCATAGATGTGTGCACCGAGGACCTCTCCCGAACGCTTGTTGAAGAGGAGTTTCATCAGTCCATCACTCTCAAGCTCTGCCAGAGCTTTCGAATTGGCTTTGAAATAACTGCGCACGACACCCAGCTCGAACCCATCCTGAGCGGCCTGCTGTTTTGCGTCGGCTTCACTGAGACCGACGGAACTGATCTCCGGATGGGTGAAGGTGGCCGCGGGAATGCTGCGGTAATCAATGGTGCGTGCGTGGCCGAGAATGTTGTCAACGGCAACCGTGCCCTGGGCAGCAGCGGTGTGAGCCAGCATCAGCTTTCCAGTGACATCGCCGACTGCCCAGAGGTGAGGGACTGGTTCGCCGTTCTGCAGAACGCGCATGCTGTCGTCAATGGCGACGAACCCCCGATTCGTTTCAATCCCGAGGGCATCAAGGTTGAGATCCTTGGAGCTCGGGACACGACCGGTCGCCACAAGGACTGCGTCCACCTCGAGGGTTTCCACAGGCTCACGGGTCTGCATGTCCACCAGCTCGATCTGAACAGGTGCCCCTGGCTTGATTGACTTGGCGAGCACACCCGAGCGTGCATCGATGTCGCGCCCGTCAATCAGCTTGCGCGCAGCGAGTTTGGCGATATCAGGGTCAAACGTGGGCATCACCCGATCCAACGCCTCGATCATGGTCACCTCGCAGCCGAGGGCTGTGTACACATCCGCGAACTCGAGGCCGATGTATCCGCTGCCGATGATGGCGATCCACCGCGGCAGCCACTCCAGGTTCACCGCTTCGTCACTGGTGAAGACACTGCGGCCGTCGGTTTCAATCCCCGGCGGAACGAAGGGGTCTGAACCGGTTGCGATGATCACATCGCGTGCCGTGATCACCCTGTCCACACCGCTGATCTCGCGCACACCAACCTTCTGGACACCCTCGAGTCGTCCTTTGCCGCGAATGATGGTGACACCGGCACGCTCAAGGGTTTTGGTGAGATTTCCCCGGATCGCCGCAACAAGCTGATTGGCGTGATCAGCAATCTTCTGCCGCTCGAAACGGACGGGTGCGGCGTGGATCCCGAAGCTCTGCAGATGCTCGGCATCCGCCAGTTCACGCACCTTGCCGCTTGCTGCCAGCAGTGCCTTGGAGGGCACACAACCGCGATTCACACAGGTGCCTCCCATGTCACGGGATTCGATGATCGCCACCTTGAGGCCATGGTCGGCTGCGTGCTTGGCGGCGTCGAAGCCGCCATAACCGGCACCGATCACGATCACATCGAAGTCGAAACTGGCGTCGCTCACCCGGACTGCTG
>WTHL01000262.1 GCA_011523155.1 Synechococcus sp. PL34863bin_39
ACTCAGTAGCGCCCCGGATCGGCTTGAGAACCTCTCCGGTCGCACCCTGTCTGAGCTGCAATTGGGACGCCGCAGCGGGGCCATGGTGCTGGCGATCCGTGACCAGGGGAGACTGGTGGCGAACCCAGGAGGAGAGATGCGTTTAGAGCCTGGACAGCTGCTTGTGGTGCTGGGCAGCAAGGAGCAGCTCTTGCGCTTCCGCGACCTCCTGGGAACCTCCGTCGACATGGTGGAGACTATGGGTCGATCCAGTACCGGTTGAGTCCTGGTGGGATCAATCCCTACGATCCAGCCACCGCGGAGACTTCCATGACGACCCACGCCTCCCTCGCCGGCCAGACGGCTCTGGTGACTGGAGCCAGCCGAGGCATCGGTCGCGCCGTTGCCCTGGCGCTGGCCGAAGCCGGGGCTGAAGTGGTCGTGAACTACGCCAGCTCACCCGATGCTGCGGAGTCCGTGGTGAATGAGATCACCGCGGCAGGAGGGAAGGCCTACGCCCTGCAAGCCAACGTGGCCGATGAAGACGCCGTTGACGGGCTAATCAAAACGGTGCTCGAGCGCAGTGGCCGCATCGATGTGCTGGTCAACAACGCCGGCATTACGCGGGATGGATTGTTGATGCGCATGAAGACCGCTGACTGGCAATCGGTCATCGACCTCAACCTGACCGGTGTGTTCCTTTGCACCCGTGCAGTCACCCGTCCGATGCTGAAACAAAAGAGCGGTCGGATCATCAACATCACCTCGGTGGTGGGGTTGATGGGCAATGCAGGACAGGCCAATTACGCCGCGGCCAAAGCCGGGGTTGTGGGCCTGACCCGCAGTGCTGCCAAAGAAATGGCCAGCCGCGGCATCACCGTCAACGCAGTGGCGCCTGGATTCATCGCCACCGACATGACCAAGGATCTTGATGCCGATGGCATCCTGGCGGCGATTCCCCTGGGCAGTTTCGGCACGCCGGATCACATCGCCGGCACCGTGCGTTTCCTCGCCGCAGATCCGGCTGCCGCCTACATCACCGGACAAGTGCTGCAGGTGGATGGCGGCATGGTGATGGGCTGAAGAAGGCGCCTCTGAGAACTAGCGATTGAGCAGCTTGAGCTGCTCATCGCGAAGCCGTCGGATGCGCTGCAACAGGCGCAACTTGCGGCTGCGCTCTGTGGCGGTCAGAAAGATTCGCAACGGCGCATAAATCAGAGCCATGGCGGCTGCCAGGCCGGCAATCAACGTGAACGACTGGAAGCCGGGTTCATCCATGGCCGGACCATAACGAGCCACACCAGGGGAGGCAGCATCTGGCCAGCTTCGATTCGGCTTTCCCCACCCAAAAGGTGTTTTTGAGGGTCAGCTCCCTGTGGGACATTGACTTTCGGGTATCGGTTAACCATGGCCAAACTGCTGAGCTTTTCGGATGAATCCCGCGGTTCTCTCGAACGGGGGATGAATGCCCTGGCCGATGCGGTACGCGTCACCATCGGCCCCCGCGGACGCAACGTGGTGCTGGAGAAAAGCTTCGGCGCCCCCGACATCGTCAATGACGGCGACACGATTGCCCGCGAGATCGAGCTCGACAATCCTTTCGAAAACATCGGCGCCAAGCTGATCCAGCAGGTGGCCTCCAAGACCAAGGACAAGGCCGGTGACGGCACCACCACAGCCACCGTGCTGGCCCAGGCCATGGTGGAAGAAGGTCTGCGGAACACCGCTGCAGGTGCCAGCCCCATCGAACTGCGTCGCGGCATGGAGAAAGCTGCCGCCCAGGTGGTGGCAGGCTTGGCCCAGCGCAGCCAAACGGTGAGCGGCGATGGCATCGGCCAGGTGGCCACTGTGAGTTCCGGTGGTGACGAAGAAGTGGGTCGGATGATCTCCGAAGCCATGGAGAAGGTGAGCGTCGATGGCGTGATCACCGTCGAGGAGTCCAAGTCACTCGCCACGGAACTGGAAGTGACCGAAGGCATGGCCTTTGACCGTGGCTACAGCTCCCCCTACTTCGTGACCGATGGAGAGCGTCAGATCTGTGAATTTGAAAACGCCCTCCTACTGCTGACCGACCGCAAGATCAGCGCCATTAACGACCTGGTTCCCGTTCTCGAAACCGTTCAGAAAACCGGAAACCCCCTGGTGGTGCTGGCGGAAGAAGTGGAAGGCGAAGCCCTCGCCACTCTGGTGGTGAACAAAAACCGCGGCGTCCTTCAAGTGGCGGCAGTTCGGGCCCCCTCCTTCGGGGAGCGTCGCAAAGCGGCCTTGGCTGACATCGCCATCCTCACCGGCGGCACCGTGATCAGCGAAGACCGGGCCATGACGC
>WTHL01000244.1:0-7276 GCA_011523155.1 Synechococcus sp. PL34863bin_39
TATCTGTACCAAAGCCATCAAAAGCATCAGCTACAGATGTTGAGATCTGACCCGAAGTAAGCTCCAATCCCGTTGACGATGATGTTGCATATGCATTTGTATAGTCACTAGTTTCATTTGCTCTTGTCGTCAAATACTGGCCAAGAGTTTCAATTGAAACAGAGTTGCCGCCATTATTATGAGTGTTAACAATGGTATTATCCTCATCAACTGTCAAGCTCACATAGCTCGAAAGATCACCGAAATCAACAGCGTTGCTATCCTCATAACCCGTCGTAAAAGCCGTATCATTAACATCAACCTGGATCCGCCCAAGAAAGTTATCAGTGCCGTTGTTCAGCTGAATTCCTGTCGTTTCGCTGGTGAAGTTATCGGCACTACCTGCGGTAAAACGGATACCGTTGGTACCCACGCTCGTGCTGCTGTTGAAAAGATCCAGGGCTGATGCGTACTGGAAACTTGCACCATCAATACTTTCAAAAAGCTGCTTTCCGCCCACCTCAACGAAATCAAGGCTCAAGTCGAGTCCCTCAAGAATATAATCTCGGTTCGACTTTGTACTATCTTCTTGGGCATACACTTCAATCCAATATTGACGAGACTTATCCAAGTCTGTGCCGTGCCCATAGATTTCTACCGTGTTGTCAGAAAGAGCCGTATGGGTTGTACCAGTGGTGCTGCCGGAAACATTGCCAAAGTCAGTGGCGTTATCACTGGTGCTTGCACCATTGGATTGGACAAGCTTGTAGCTGAAAGTTAGTGCCATGATGAGTTAATTGAATAAAGGAATGAAAGAGAATTGAATGAACTGAACTGATTCAGTGCGTCTTTTTACTGATCAGCCAGTTCCGATCAGAGGGGTTGACCTGATCAAATCGCCATCACACCTCCCCCTCAAAGGCAGTGAGCAAGTCCAGACAGCTGAAGGAGTGATCCATCAGCTGACCTTGCTGAGCACTTTCAACGGCAACGCCGTCGGACGGCATGGCCCACGCATCCTCAGAACCGGCATCGGAACAAGGCGATGCCTCTGCCAGGCCAAAAGAACCACTGAAGGACTGATCCATGACCTGCGCAGCAGGCTGGGCATCGACAGTGGCAACAGCTGCACCGTTGGCGTCTTGGGCATCCAAGCCGGGTCTGTAGGTGAAGGTGAGAGCCATGACCGAGAGAACAGGGTCAACGTCGAAAGAGAGACTCAGAGATCTCTCACCAAGTCCTAGGCGGAAGATCACCCACTGAGGGGCTTGACACGAACGCTAGCCCTAAGAAGTCGCTTATAAAACAAGCAAGTCTCAGGCAAGAAAGCAGATGGTTACTGGATTTCTGACTTTTCTGAGAGACACCTTAGAGACTCAGGCTCCCCTCAGACTCTTCACACCAAAAGGGCGCTTTTCTAAGGCTTTCTTAGAGTCTTCTCAGGAAATTCAACCTGCAGCAGCGCCGCTCGGACGCACCAGCACGCGGCGCAGGCTTGACAACAAACTGCCTCTATGCATCACCAAAAAACAGTGTCACTGGCGTCGAACTGCATGGACCAAACACCACAATCAAGACGACACTTGCCAACCAGAGGACACTGATCCGCACCAAATTGATCTGCTGGTTGAACCGAACATCCCTGCAAAGTCCCAAAAAGGCCAACAACAACGTCACGGCACAAAGACCGACAACGCCAGAACAACAGCTGAGGGGCAATCCGCCAGCGATCAACGGACATCAGGCACCTCCCATCGAAGCGAGCAGCTGCTGAGATCGCTCGCCCGCCAGGGAAAGCCCACCGGGCTGGCCCCCAACAAAAGAGCCATTTAGGCTCAGGTGAGAGCGCTTAAGCTCCCAAGCGGACATCGATCGTTCATGGACGACAGCTCATCACAACGCGTTCGCGTCCTGGTGGTGGACGATGAGGCCAAGCTCGCTGAGCTGCTTCGCCTCGAACTCGACATCGAGGGCTACGACGTTGATGTCGCCAATGACGGAGCCTCGGGTCTGGTGATGGCACGCAAGGAGCCAGCACCAGACCTGATTGTTCTCGACTGGAACCTGCCTGACTTCTCCGGCGTTGACATCTGCCAGCGCATCCGCCGGGGTGGCGTGACGACGCCAATCCTGATGCTCACGGGCCACGACGACATCGCCGACCGGGTAACAGCCCTGGATGCCGGCGTGGATGACTATCTGGTCAAGCCCTTTTCAATCGAGGAACTGATGGCCAGGCTGCGGGCCATGCAGCGCCGGTCCCAGACCTTCGTCTCCAGCGGCAACGACTCCCAGCCCGTGATTCTGACGATGGCTGATCTGCGGGTTGACACCAGCACCAGAGACGTAAGCCGTGGAGAGAAAAACATCCAGCTCTCGGTGAAGGAGTACGACCTGCTGGTGTTTCTGCTCCGCGCCGAAGGCAAGGTGCTCGAGCGGGCCGAAATCATGCGGGGCGTCTGGGGCGAAAACTTCTACGGGGATGACAATCTTCTCGACGTGTACATCCGCTACCTGCGTCAGAAGATCGAGATGCCCGAGCTGCCCACCCTGATTCACACCGTTCGGGGTGTGGGCTTCATTCTCCGGGATGAGTCGCAGGCCTCCTGAGGGTCTCGAGCAAACGCCCCGTCAGATACGCAACGCCATCCCCGTCGGTTGCCATCAGGGGGGTGAGATCCATCGAACCGGGCGGCACCGCCACCCAGCCAGACCCGCGTGGCCTCCGCAATTCGAAGTGGAGATGGGGGCCGGTGCTGAGGCCGGTGCTCCCCACCCGGCCGATCACGTCGCCCTGGCGGACGGTCTGCCCTGGTTTCACATACAGCTCGGAAAGATGGCCGTAGAGGGTGCGGCGAGGCGGGGATGCATGGTCGAGTTCGATCGCAATGCCATAACCGCCGGCCAGGCCACTGCTCCGTACGGTGCCGGAGAGGGCGGCAAGCACCGGCGTGCCCTCCGGGGCAGCCAGGTCGCGGCCGGCATGCATCAACCAACTGCCGAGCACCGGATGCAGGCGCCAGCCGAAGTCGCTTGTGGTGGTGGCGGAGCCCAGGATGGGGAACAACAGGCGCCGGTTGCTGTTCCCCGGAACGCCAGCGGGCCGGGGGGTGACCGCGAACACCGACTCGAGCCGAAAGTTGCTGGTGCCGAGCAGGGCTGAAACCGGCACCCGAATCAGGGGCAACGGCTGCCCGTCCGGACCGCGGCGCAGCGTGGCGGGCATGCCGCGGCTGCGATCACGCCAGGACAGACGGGCCGGCAGGCGCCGGCCGGAGCCGCCGCGAAAGGTCACCCCTGACGCACAGTCCTGTTTCGAGAGCGCCCCGCTGCGACAGGCCTCCTGCAGGGCGGGCGCATCGGTGCGGCGGCCGATGCTGCCGCCGCGAACAGCACGCCGTTCCTCAGGGGTGATCACCTGATTGCGCTCCAGCATCTCCAGCGACCGGTCGAACGACGACCCGGGTTGCGCCTGAGCCGTGCCCTGAGTCGTCCCGACGGAAGCCGCCAGCAGCCAGGCGACAGCAGCAAGCCGGCGCAGAGCCAACGGCGGATCCCCAACTCAACCGATCCTACGGAGCAGAACCCGGCGCGTCCGCCCAACGGGTCCAGCGGATGGTTGATGCGCCGTTGGCCAGCAGCAGGGCGCCATCCTCGGCCAGGCCTTGAATGCTCCAGGCCTCACCGGTGTCAGGGCTCCTCACCTCGCGGGCCCACAGCAGTGCTTCCGTGGCGGCACACACCCGGCGCGGCTCGGCCGCCATCACGACGGCGGCATCCAGGGCCTCCAGAACCTCCGCCGCCCAAACCAGCGGCTGGGGCCTGCGCTGCGCTGCAGGCAGACAATCGGCGATGGCGATCGCTCCCGGCGGCACCGTGTTCACCACGTTCAACCCGACACCGACGCGAGCCAGGCGCACCGAGGCTCCGCGATGCACCATCCGGGGCAGGATCCCGGCCAGCTTGCAGCCGTGCACCAGGAGATCGTTCGGCCACTTGATGCGCACGGGGAGTCCGGCGCGCCGCAGACGCTCCGCCAGGGCTGCGGCCACCGCAAGACCCAGCAGAGCAGGCGCACATCCCTGGGCTGGCCAGGGCAGCGCCGCACTGAGCCAGACACCGCCGGCGGGCGATGTCCAGACCCGCCCCCACTGCCCATGGCCGGCGCGTTGACGCTCCGCCAGCACGGCCCGTGCGGTCACGCCCTGCCAGGGATCATCAGCGAGCCAGTCGCTCAGCTCCCGCTCGGTGCTGGCGCACACCGGCAGGCAACGCAGCCGCCAGGGGGAACCGCCGCGGCCGTGGCGCAGCCGGGCCAGCGCCGCCGCACCGGACGGCCTCAGCACTGCCGCTGCCACCAGGGGCGGAGACGGTCCACCGCGGCCTCCAGCTCAGCGCTGTTGCGCACCAGGGCCAGCCGCATCCAGTTCCGACCGGCAGCACCGAAGCCAGAGCCAGGCGTCAGCGCCAGGCCGGTCTGCTCCAGGAGGGCCGCCGCCATCCGCTCGTCATCCCACCCCTTGCTGCGGGCCCAGTCCGGCACGGGGAGCCAGAGATACAGCGCCATCGACGGCTCAGGGACCTGCCAACCGAGCTGGGAGAGGGCCTGCCGGGTCCGGTCGCGGCGCTCGCGATACACCGGCAGAATCCGGCGCGGCCAGTCCGGCACCTCACGGAGGGCGGTGATGGCCCCGGCCTGAAGGGCAAGCGACTGGTTGAAGTCAACGATGCCCTTGAGCTGGCGCAGGGCCGTGATCAGGGGTTCCGCCCCCACGGCGAAGGCGAGGCGGAACCCCCCCAGACACCAGCCCTTGGACAGCGAAAAGAACTCGATGCCCCGCTCGCGCCAACCGGGGCACCGCAGCAGCGCCGGGGCCTCGCCTTCCAGCGCCAGATCCACGTAGGGGTTGTCATGGGCGAACACCACGTCGTGACGCTGGGCACGGGCCATGCCTTCCTCCAGCCACGCCTGCTGCCCCACCTGGGCGGTTGGGTTGTGGGGGAAGCCCATCACCATCAGCCTGAGCTGATCCCAGCAGCTGTCACTCAGCTGGCTGAAGCAGGGGCGCCACTGCTGCTCGGGCAGCAGTGGAAGACGGGCGATCTCGGCATCCGCCAGCAGCAGCCCTCCATGGTGCGAGGGGTAGCAGGGGTCAAGGATCAGGCCGGACTCTCCCGGATTGAGCACCGCCAGGGGCAGGTGAGCCGTGCCCTCCTGGGAGCCCACCAGCAGCAGCACCTCCCGGTCTGGATCGACGTTCACCTCAAACCGACTGGCACACCAGGACGACACGGCCTCCCTGAGGGGGCGGGTTCCGGCGTGAAGGCAGTAGGTGGCACTTCCAGGTCGGTCGATGGCCGCAGCCATCGCAGCCAGCACCTGGGGGGGCGGATCCAGGTCCGTTGAGCCCAGGGACAGGTCGACCAGGGGGCGCTCGAGCGCAACCGCCTGGGTCCGATAGCGCTGCTTGCGTTGATCGCTGCGATCAAAGACGCCGCTTCCGAGGCGCTGGAGACGCCTAGAGGTGCGCATCCAGGAATGCCTGCAGCTGAGGCTTGGCGATCGCCCCCTCCTGACGCGCCACTTCCTTGCCATCGCGGAAGAGGATCAACGTGGGAATGCCCTGCACCTGAAAGGCATCACGGGTCTGGGGATTGCCGTCGACTTCGAGCTTGCCCACCGACAGCTTGCCGGCGTAGGTCTCAGCAGCCCAGTCCATCATCGGAGCCATCAGGCGGCAGGGGCCGCACCAGGGAGCCCAGAAATCAACCAGCACGGTGGTCGAAGCCTGCAGAACCTCCGACGCGAACGTGGCATCGGTGTAGTCGGACACGGCTTGACCCACGGCAGATGAAACAACGCCCACCGATCCTATGGAGCGGCCTGGAACCTTCGCCCCCGCAGACGCCCGGTTTCAGAGTTTGTCGATGGATTTCTTGAGTTCCTCGAGGTCAGCATCCACCTCTGACACCTTCACCGGCTCCACGGTCGCGCCGTCTCCGGAGGGCAAGGCGACGGCCTCGGGGCCACCGGCAAGCCGCTGACGCAGAGAGGCGAGCTCATCGTCAACGTCGTCGCTTCCCTCCAGGGCCATGAACTGACTCTCGAGGTCAGCTCCGGCGAGCTCGGCCGCAGCCTGCCCCTGGGCCTCCAGCGCCTCGACCTTGTCCTCCATGCGCTCGAAGGCTGCCATGGCGGAGTTCGAGCCGATGCTGCCCACGGCGCTCTGCAGCTGTTGCTGTGCCTTCGCCGCCTGGGCCCTGGCCTTGAGCATGTCTTTTTTGGTGCGGGCCTCCGCGATCTTTCCCTCGAGGGCCACAAGACTCTTCTTGAGAGTTTCGACCTGGGCGTCCTGCCCCTTCACCTGGGCCGACAGCGATGTGGCGGTCTCCTGGAAGGTCTTGCGCCGGGAGAGGGCCTCACGGGCCAGGTCCTCTTCACCCTTCTTGAGGGCCAGCTCGGCACGCTCGTACCAGGTCTTGGCCTGGGACTCAGCCTGCTCGGCCTGGCTGCGGAGCCGTTTCTGGCTGGCAATCGCCATCGCCACCGCCTGGCGCAGCTTCACCAGATCCGACTGCATGTCGGCGACCGACTGGTCGAGAATCTTGACTGGGTCTTCCATGCTGCTGACCGCAGCATTGGCGTTCGCGCGCACCAGTCGGCTCAGGCGATCAAAGAAACCCATGGAGGCAGGCCGGTGAGAGAAATCGATGAACGGAGGCTAGCGAGCCCGATCCGATAGCCCACCTACGATCATCAGGACTCCAGGATCCGTTCGAGCACCGCGGCCATGGCACGGGCACCGAAATCCCAGCGTCGTGCCTTCGGCAAGGGTGAGCTGCTGCAGCCGCCTCCGCCAGCCCCGGCGGAACCGCTCAGCACCTGTCTGGAGGCCCTCCGCACCACCTGGCGCAGGGAGGGATCCCTGGCCGCGATCTGGCAGGACTGGCCACGCCTGGCCGGTCCCCAGCTGGCGCCGCACTGCCGGCCGCTCTCCCTGCAGGGAGGACTGCTCAGCGTGGGGGCCAGCCATCCGCAGTGGCGGCAGGCCCTGCAGTACAGCAGGCCGCAACTGCTGGCGGCACTCCGCAGCGCTGGCCATGCGGTGAAGGATCTCCGCATCCAGCAGCATCACACCAGGCCACGGACCGAACTGGAGAGTGAGGCATCCATCTGGGCCCGCCATCCCAGCAGGATTGATGTGCATGGACTGGATCGATGCCCGCGCTGCGCTCGGCCCTCCCCTGCCGGTGAACTGGCGCTCTGGGGACATTGCGGCTTCTGCCGGCGGATTGA
>WTHL01000244.1:7376-8950 GCA_011523155.1 Synechococcus sp. PL34863bin_39
GGCTCGCGCCAGTCGGGGCGGAAGCCCTCGGCCTGCAGCTCCTTCGAGCGGGCCTCCAGACGACTCCGGTCGACGCGCCAGAGGCTGTAAATCCCCCGACTGGCCAGGATCTGGGGCTGAAGATCCCGCCAGTGGCTGCGCCGGCGGGTGCGCTGATCGATCACCACCAGCACCGTGGGCTGCTCCTCCCTGAAGCGCCCCGTGAAACCAGCCCGTGTCTCGAACGCAAGACGATCGGCGAGATCAACCAGGGCGTTCTTGGATTTGCCTTCGTAGATCACCACCTGATCGGTGTAGAAGTGCAGCGACGGCTTCATGGCGCCGACCATGGCCAGAGGTTCGGCACCGAGGCGCTGGCGCTCGCTCACAATCACCTCGGCCAACTGACGCACCGGCAGCTGCCTCACCCTGTCGCCGAGCAACATCATCGGCAGCAGGGCCAGCCACTGAAACAGCACCAGAGGAGCCTGCATCGCCAGCAGCCGTCCGGGTCGAGGCGCGCGGGCCAGCCACAGGCCGACGCCCGCAGACACGGTGAAACACGCAGCGGCACGCAGAACCAAGCCACTGGCCAGAAGTTCGCCCGGCAGGGTCGGCATTTCGGGATCGTTGATCAACGGCACCCAGGCGCCGGCGGCCCAGCAGCCCGCAGCCAGCACACCGGCAAGACCGACCGAGCCGATCCAGCTCCAGGACTGCAGGCGATGGAACCGGCCCGCGGCAGGCAGCAGCGACAGGGCGATCAGCAGGCCGGCCGCCGGAGTCGCGGGCAACCAGTAACTGGGAAGTTTGGTCGCCGCCGATGTGAACAGCACCAGCACAGCCAGCAGCCAGCAACTGGCGAACAGCTGAAGGCTGCGGTCAGCCTCGCGGGGTCCGCGCTGGCGCCAGACCGCGTGAACGCTCTGCGCGAGGGCGAGCAGCAACAGAGGTGTGAAGGGCAGGGCAGCGATCAGCAAGACGGGTCCAAAGAACCACCAGGGCTGGAGATGGCTGTTCACCACTGAGGTGAAGCGCTGAAAGTTGTGATAGCCGAAGAAGCTGTCCCAGAACGGCTGCCCCTCAACCACCAGTTCGGCGGCATACCAGGGAAGACTGATCAGGGCCGTGATCGCCAGCCCGGGCAGAGGACGCAGCTGCGCCCAGAGCAGGGCCAGATTCCGACTGGCGAGGCCGAACAGAAGCAACGTCAGGCCGCTCAGGACAACGGCGACGGGCCCCTTGGTGAGCACGGCGAGTCCGAGAACGACCCAGGCGAGCCACCAGCGACGGCCACCGGATGCATGGCAGCGCCACTGGCACAGAAGGCTGACGGCCAGGGTGCCGGTGAGCAGGGCATCGCTGACAGCCGTGCGACTCCAGAGCAGCACCAGAGGCGACAGAACGAACGCCAGGGCCGCGGCGCATGCCGTTCGCCGCGGCGCCGGATCGCCTGGCTGAGGGAAGCGCAGCAGGGTGTCGCCGAGCATCAGCAGCGTCGCCAGTGTTCCGAGGGCTGAGGGCAGACGCGCGGCCCAGGTCCCGAGCGAATCCCAGACCGGCTGCCCCGGAAGGGAATACCCCAGGCCCATGAC
>WTHL01000090.1 GCA_011523155.1 Synechococcus sp. PL34863bin_39
GGTTTGTATGACTCCGTTTTCTTTTTGGATCCGTTTCTTCAGATCTTGTGCCCTATCCCGATAGTCATTCACTGTTTTGATCTGCGACAGACTTACCTGGAGATCCTTTGCTGTCACGTTTTTGGCGCTGTGGGTCGCGGGACTGACCCCCAGTTCTTCAAGGGTTTTGCCCCATGCAGGCTGATCCGCAAAAAATGCGACGACGATGCTTGGTATTCCGCATTGCAATGTTGTTGCTGTGGTGCCAGCCCCACCGTGGTGAACTGCGCCAAGCAGTTGTGGGAACAACCATTGATGGGGGCAGGATTCCAGAATGAAAACTGTGTTGGAGTAGGGCTTCTTCGGTAAAACCCTCCCCCAGCCAGGCGAGAGGATGAGTCGCACTCCCGCGTCGCTCGCAGCTTTAATGACAACCTCGGCAAGGTGTGCCGGGTTTCTCGGAATCATGCTGCCAAAGCCTGCGTAGATCGGTGCTGGTCCCTTAGCCAGAAAAGTCTTCAAATCATCCGGTGGGATGTAGCCCTCAGTGGCTTGATTTTTTGCGATACAGAATCCTGTCACCGTTGCACTCTTCGGCCAGTCCGCCGGCCGAGACAACACATGTTTGCTGAATAGATGCAGCACTTGAGGGTCTTTCAGCTGTGGTGGGGTATCTCGCCTCCCAGCGATTCCGGCCCAGGGGAGTGCCGGCAATCCTTCACTGGCTCGGAACGTTTGGATCACCCCTGCCTCTTGTCGCCACTTGATCAGGCGGACCATCTTGTAGCTCAGTTGATTGAGGCGTCCAAGCAGTCGTCGTCTCAGGCCACCACGCAGCACCCATCTCCGGTGTGTTTCCGTCTTGTCTCTTGGCTCACCCGGCCACTTCAAAAAAGCAAACTCGCGGGTTCCCACCAGTGGTATTGGGCTGGTCACAGCGAACCGGCAGCCTTCGGCTTCTGCTAGGTGGTAAGCCCAGATCGCCAGGGGTGGTGCAATTAAAAGATCGCAGCCACGGATGGCTTGGCGTGCAGCTTTAAGCCATGCCGCCAGCAGATCGTCATTGATCAGGCGGACGGCGCTGCCTTCCATCAGTTGAAGACCGGCTTCAGATCCCATCAGTTCACGGAAGTCGCCAGGGAGTTCTGTGAAACGCAGGGCTCGATCGCGGCAGGTCTCCTTGAAATTGGCACTGCCGATCAGGTGAACCTCATGGTTCCGTCTTTTTAGTTCTTCCAACAGTGCTAGGTAAGGCTCCAGATCACCCCGCGAGCCGACGCTGATCAGATGGATGGATGCCATGAGGGCCTTGGGTCGGTTCTGCTGTCCTGAATTCTCTTGCCTTTTCTCGTTTGTTTCGGCCTCCTTCGCTGAGAAACGCCTGAGAGCGAAGAGTTGAGGCTAGGTGTTGTTTCAAAGCTTGATCGTGCTGCTCTAGGCTTAATCACTTCTCGTCTTTCGAGTTGTCAATGGCGGCATCGATTTGATCTTTTTGATGACATTCCGTTGATTTCGGTGGGTACAGCTTGCACTTATTCTGTTTGTTCAAAACCTCGTTTATCAACGCTGCTGAGCTCGATAAGGCAGGGGAAAAACGCATCTCACAGCGGTTGTTTCAGTTTCTCGCGAATCGCAAAGACCTACTTATCAAGAAGGCCGCTGAGGAGTTGCACCAAACTTTCGGCCTTGATCAGGCAGGAGGTTCACGGCTGGTACGAACATCCGTTGCCACCTTGGCAGCAAGGTTCTTACCCGCTTGCCATGGCATCAGCAATAGGTCTGGTGGTTTCTGTTGTGGGAATCGGCTGCATCACATACGCCGGCTGGTGGCTGTCATGGCGCTGGTCCTGGGGGAGGCGTCTTGGCCTCACGATGCTCGTTTTGCTCCTGGGTGTCGCCATCCGCAATCTCACGGGTTGGCAGCCCGACGCTGCCGTCTCCGCCTGGGTCAGTGGCCCCCTGACCTCACTGGCGATCGCGGAGTTGCTGCTCGCCATCAAACTGCAGACCGTTCTGTCCCGCGCCAGGCAGTTGCTGCCCTTGTACGGGGCTGCACTCCTCGCCACCCTGGTCGGTGTTCTGTTCGGCGCTGTGCTCCTGGCAGGCCCACTGGCTGCGCAGCGCTCGATCCTGGCCGGTCTGTACACCGCCACGTTTTCCGGCGGAAGCCTCAATTTTGTGTCGGTTGGACGCACCTTGTCGCCCCCTCCATCCCTGCTGGCGCTCGCGACGGCTGCCGACCAGATCGTGTTCACCCTCTGGTTCGCCATCAGCCTCGGCTGGGGCCGGCGGCATCGGCCCCTTGGCCCT
>WTHL01000127.1 GCA_011523155.1 Synechococcus sp. PL34863bin_39
GATCAGAAACCGATCCAACCAACGCTCTGCCTGGTCATGGGTCACGGGATAACGGAAGGATCCTGCTGATCCGATCAGGTTCAGCTTTTCGGTCTCGAGCTCGGAAAGGGTTGCGTTAATCACCGCGCTGGCGTGGTCGCAACCTGGTTCAGCAGGCACAGCGATGCCCTTCGGCAGTTTCTTCCGGTTGTCGGCATCGAAGCTCCACTGACCACCGATCGGGCCGCCATCGGGAGTGAGAAGCACAGTCATGCGCTTTCTCTGCATTTCATAAAAGCGAGCCATGAACGGCTTGCGTCCACCGCCGAAGTGCTCGTCGATCACCTCCGGCGGTGTCAGCAGCAACGGGGTTTGCGTGATCACAAGCCCTCCCCCGAGGGAGTCGATGTGCCGAGTCAGACGTCGCTGCAATAGATCATCCACGGGATCCGCGAGGTGAAATCGCCTGAATCCTGCGTTCCAGAGCAGGTCGATGTGCCCCTGTGTGGACGCGGCACGGTTGTGCCGTTGGTAGATGACCTTGATTCCGCGCTCCCGGAGCGTCTCGCTGTAGGCCTCCATCGAGAGCCGATGCAGGAGAGCCCGCTGGCGATGGATCCGTCCGGGCCACCGGGGATCCGTCCCGAACAGAAGGGGATCTTCCACAAGGGCCACGGGACGTCCTGGCTCAACAGCCGGATGGTCCAGGAACAACTGGTGGGGGTAGATGAGAGTGAGTTCCATGCGTGATGCTGCCCGCTTCTGTGACGTTCAGGGATCAGGACACGTACTGGCAGAGCCGACGACCCAGTGCGGTTGCGTAACTGCGATCCACCAGCCCCGCCCGTGGGCTCATGATTCCGGCACGACAGTCGAGCACGACCTTCTCCCGGTGGCCCTGCTGATCTTCGAGCCTCACCAGCAGCTGCCAGTGATTCTTGGCGCTCCGGGTGACTGCGTCGGCACAAACCGGACCGGTGCAGAGCCCCGGGGACGCCGCCGTCGGATGCGGAACGAGAACACAGGCGACGGCAAGTACCAGGGGAATCGCGACCCATCGGGGCAGCCACGAAGAAACGATCGATCGCACTGTCAGAGCGTCAGCCTCGGTTGGGGGTGAGTTCAGATGACAAGGCAGGAGCAGCTTCGGTTTCGTCGGGGTGAAAGTAGTCCCTGATCTGCTGGGCCATGGAAGGCCCCACTCCCGGGGCAGAGCTCAACTGCTCGACAGAGGCTAATTGGATCGCATCGATGGAGTGGAAGTGAGCCAGCAGATCGCGAATGCGCTTCGGCCCAAGGCCTGGAATGTCGGACAGACGCGATCGCTTCATTCGTTCGCCTCGCTGCTGACGATGGAAGCTCACCGCGAAGCGATGGGCCTCATCCCGCAAGCGTCGGAGGAGCGCAACACCCAGCTGATCAGGCTCGCTGTCGACGGGCTGACTTTCCCCGGGAAGAAATATCTCCTCGCGTTGCTTGGCCAGGGAGCAGACGTTGAGATCCTCGTGCAGATCAAGTTCACGAAGAGCCTCCATCACCGCCGACAACTGCCCCTTGCCTCCGTCGATCATCACCACATCCGGCCAGTCATTGAGGCCGTCCGTCTGCAGCGCGCTTCCTCCCTTGTGCCGCAGGGCGCCCAGATCAGCTCCTTCGGCCTTGACCCGTGACCAGCGCCGGAATCGACGGCGCATGATCTCTGCCATCGCCATGAAGTCATCGCTGTGTCCGGCACGGATGCTGGCGCTCCGGATTTTGTACTTCCTGTAGTGCTGTTTGGCCGGAAGTCCATCGATGAACACCACCTGGGACGCGACGGCATCACTGCCCTGGATGTGGCTGATGTCGTAGCCCTCGATCCTTCGTGGCGGGGTCGAGAGTTCAAGGAGCTGGGCAAGATCCTCCGTGGCCAGTGCCTGCTGCTCCTGGCCTTTCTGGGCCCGTAGCAGCTCAAACTCTGCATTCCGCTGCACCAGCTCGATCAGATCAGCTTTCTGGCTGCGTTGAGGGCACTCGATCACGACCCTTCGCTCTCTCTGCTCCGTGAGCCATTCCTCCATCAGCTCCTGCTGGGGCAGGGCATGCTGTACAAGCAGCTTCGGCGGCACTTCCACCGGATCGACCTGGCTGTAGTGCTCTTCAATCACCCGCTGCAGGATCAGACCCTGGGCCAGCCCCTTGGCATCGGCGGTGTAACCGAGCCGACCCACGAGTTTCCCGGCTCGCATCTGAAACAGTTGGACAGCGGCGACCTGGTCATCGCAGGCCAGTGCCAGAACATCCCTGCTCACCGAGGAATCCGGGAGACTCATCTTCTGATCAGCCGTGAGTTGATCGAGACCCTGCAGCTGGTCGCGAACCCTTGCGGCAGATTCAAAATCGAGGCGCTCGGCGTAGCGTTCCATCTGCTCGGTGAGCAGGGACTGGAGTTCATCGCTGCGACCCTGAAACACCATCGCCACCTTGCGCAGGGTGCGGTGATAGTCCTCCGATGAGATTTTTTCCTGACAGACCCCTGGGCAGCGCCCGATCGCGTGATTCAGGCAGGTCCGATCGGCGTACAGAGGACGAGGCCTCTGCCGCAGGGGAAACACCCGCTTGACCAGGAACAGGGTCCGCCTCAGCAGTCCCACATCCACATAGGGTCCGTAGAACCGATCCAGCGGACTTCTGAAGCGTCGACGCCGCGTGATGAAGATCCTGGGGTAGGCCTCGCTCCAGGTGATGCAGAGATACGGATACTTCTTGTCGTCCTTGAGCAGCACGTTGAAGTGCGGCTGATGGTTCTTGATCAGATTCGACTCAAGAACCAGCGCTTCGGCTTCACTGTCGGTGACGATGAATTCGATTTCACAGACCTGCCGCGTCATCAGGCGGATCCGTGGAGAAAGGTCGTGACGACTTCGGAAATAACTTCGGACCCTGCTGCGCAGTGCCTTGGACTTTCCGACGTAGAGGATCCTGTCCTCCCGATCCCGCATCAGATAGCAACCGGGTTCGGAAGGGATCTCCTTCAGCCGCCGTTCGAGACGGTCTGGCTGTGTCAGCAGTGGTCGGCAACCGGACTCAGACGCCAACGGGGCTCAGCCTCCGTAGTTCCAACCCGTATCGGCCAGGTTCAGGGCCTCTCCGTCCTCGATCAGAGCGGCTGTCTTCACTTCGCCGACAAACACGCTGTGATCACCGTGCACGATGCAACCGACGACCTCGCACTCGACGGCGCCGATGGCGTCCTTGAGCAGCGGCAGTCCCAGCGGTCCTTCGTCATAGGGCGCTGCATCAAAGCGGCCCCCTACGCCGGCCTGGGGCTTGAAGAACACGGCGGCCAGATCCTTCTGGTCGGCGCGGAGAACATTGAGAGAGAAGCGTCCGCTCCGTTCGATCATTCCGTGGCTGGTGCTGTCCTTGCGGACGCCCATCACCACCAGAGGTGGTTCAAAGGACCCCTGGGTCACCCAGCTGGCGGTGAACCCGTTGATCTGATCACCCTCACGCACTCCGCAGATGAACAACCCGTGGGGGATCTTGCGCAGGAGGACCTTCTTTGCGTCGGTGTCGAGACTCATCGTCTGAGCGGTGGCTTTGGCGGAAATCTAGTCATGCAGGCCTTCATAGGATCCAGGAAATGCAGCCTCAGCCATGCGGGCTCTCTATCCGGGCAGTTTTGACCCCCTGACGCTCGGCCACCTGGATCTGATCGAACGGGGATGTGGTCTGTTCGGGGAGGTGGTGGTCGCCGTTCTCCAGAACCCCGGGAAAACACCGGCCTTCTCCCTCGAACAGCGCCTTCGGCAGATCCGTGCTGCCACGGATCACCTCACCGGTGTTGAGGTGATCAGTTTCGGTGGACTGACAGTGCAGTGCGCCCGCGATCAGGGCGTCAACCTGATCCTGCGCGGACTCCGCGCCATGAGTGATTTCGAATATGAGCTCCAGATCGCCCACACCAACCGTTCGCTTTCCGCTGAGTTCGAGACGGTGTTTCTGGCGTCTTCCGCCCATCACAGCTTTCTGAGCAGTTCCGTTGTGAAAGAAGTGGCCCGCTTCGGGGGGCCAGTCGGTCACATGGTCCCCGGGGTGGTGGCGGATGACCTCGCCAGGCTCTTTAATTTGGCTTCCCAGGTTGACGAGACATGAACGACGGTCGGATTTCTGTTCTCGATCAGCTTGATCAGCTTGAGGAGATCCTGCTGGAGGGCAGTCGTATCCCTTTCAGCGGCGGCCGTCTCGTCAATGAACAGGATGCAGTCGAGCTTCTGGATGCTGTGCGGGAGGCTCTTCCTGGCCAGATCACCCTGGCGGATCAGCTCCTGCAGAAGCGTGATGAGTTCATCGATACCGCCAAAAAGAAGGCCGATGAGATTGTTCAGCAGGCTCAACAGCAGCGCGAACAGCTTGTGAATGCCGCCGCGATCCGACAGGAGGCGGAGAGGCAGGTCAGTGAGCTGCGGGAACAGGCCCGGCAGCAATGTGAGCAGCTTCTTCAATCAACCCGTCAGCAAGCCGCCCAACTGGAGCATGAAAGCCAGGCGAAGCTGACCCAGCTTGAGCAGCAGTACGCCACACGACGTCAGCAGTTGGAGCAGGAGGCTCTCCAACGGCGTCAGCAGCTCGATCAGGAGGCGATTGAGCTGAAGCGACAGTTGACTGATCAGCACGATCGCAACCGTGCCCAGGGCTTGCAGGAACTCGAGCAGATCCGGCAGGAGGGTCTGCGCCAGCAGGCTGAAGCCCAGTCCGAAGCGGAGCGTCTCCAACAGGACGCACTGCAGTACCGCCAGCAGACCCAGCAGCAATGCGAGTCTCTGATCCAGCGCACACGTCAGGAAGCGGTCTCCGTTCAGGACGGTGCCAATCGCTATGCAGAGCAGACGCTCGGAGAACTTGAGGCGCGGCTCAAGGAGATGAGCCAGATTGTTCTCGCAGGTCGGCAGGAACTGGTCAAAATTCAGGCGATCCGCCCCACGGATAAGCCAACTTCACCCCGCAACCAGGGATCTGAAACTGTGCCGATCAGTCGTGCCCGTCGTGCCGCATCCCGGCTCAGGTCCATGAAGGGCACGGGCTGAATCGCTGCACCGTCTGCATCACTGCCGCAATCGTGCCGTCTGCCGCCTGATCACCGTTGGAGATCAGGCTCACGTAACGCGGCCCGCCCGCCGTGCGGAGGTATCCACTCACTGATCGCACACCTGTCAGGGTTCCGGTCTTGCCGAGAAAGCGACCCTCGAGTGGTGTTCCCCAGTAGTAGTTCCGCAGGGTGCCTCGTCGTCCTGCGATCGCCATCGAAGCCTTGTAGTAAGCGCTCAGCGGATGCTGGTCCATCCGCAGCAGCAATGCAGCGAGGGTCAGGCTGCTGACGCGGTTCCCGCGAGACAGACCGCTGCCATCGGCAACGCGCGTTCCCATCACAGGAAGGTTCTGTGCGCGCATCCAGTGGAGTGCCTGTCGGGATGCCAGGCGTGTATCCCATTGATCCGCCGCCTGGCGCAGCAGCACTTCCGCGGTGAAGTTGTGACTCTCGGCATTGGCCAGGCTCATCAGGGCATGCATCGGGGCCGATGTTTCCTCATGCAGAACCACCGTCTGACCCTGGAATCGATTGGCTTGTGCCATCTGGAGGTCGACGGAACCACCCTGTCGCTCGATTTCACGCTGCATGAGAGTCATGAATCGTGCTGCTGGATTGCTGATCGCACGACCCAGTGCATTGCTCGTCAGCGCCAGACGTGTCACGGGAGCGCCGTAGGCCTCCGCACGGTCCGCCGGATGCCAGTCACTCGGCCACCAGGTTTGATGGGCTTCCTCCCGCAGTGTCAGTGACACTCGGGTGTGAGGCTTGGCGCTCCCGCCTCCCTGACCCAGTGCGGCCATGGCGAGACGCTGTACCCCGATCAAACCAAGGTCAGGATCGCCCTGGCCACTGATTTCGAGCCTGCCATCAGAACGACGGTGCAGTTGGGTTCGCAGGCGGAAGTCCGGGCCCAGGCGATCCAGTGCGAACGCCGTGGTGATCAGTTTCTGATTGGAGGCCGGTACCAGAGGGACGTCACCATTGATTTCCCCCTCGAGATTCCCAGTCGGCGACAGGATGCTGACGCTCCAGGCGGAGGATCGGCCTGAAAAGCGAGCATTCAGTGCTGCTTGAAGGGGACGGCAGAGTCGGTCACGTCGCAGGGACGGGAGACTTCGGTTCGATTGCGGGGGTGGTGGTGTCAGCAACGGAATGGCGTGACTGATCGGTGTGGTCGACACCAGCCCAGACAGCACCAGCCCCCCGCTCAACAGTCGCTGGCGGGCTCGAGCGATCATCCGCCGACCTCCACGCCACTGACGACACCATTGACGCGATAGAGAGGCCCCTCCAGCTCCACTGGTGAGCCGATCTTCAGATTGGTGCCGGCCATCACTACGCCGGTCGGGGACACGGTGGCGTCACCTTGAAGCACAAACCGAGCATCCACGGTTCCCTGAACCTGCCTGTTCGGATCCTGGGCCTGAATGATGCGACCATCCGGCAGCAGTTCAGCGAGTTGACTGGTCAGATCCAGAATCTCCATGAGCTCCACGGTTCCTGCGGGTTGGTTTCGGATCACGATGCTTGTTCTGCCGTGATCCAGTGCTGCCCCGAAAAACCCCGCTCGATCGGCGATTGGAAGGTTCCTGATGTCAACGCTCACCTGAACAGGTTTGACCGAGCCGGTGGCGCGGGCAACGGTGTTGCTCAACTTCGGGCTCCACACCACGCCAGCCAGTGCCAGGAGTGCGACGGCCCCGGCGACCCCATCCATCCAGGAGATGCTTTTGAACCTGTTGACGCCTGCCATGGACTCAAGACCCGAAGCGTCAATGTAAGGACGGTTCCCCAGCGCTTCAAGCGGAGCAGGGGATTGGGGTGACATCCGATACCTGCTCCAGCAGCTGGGGGTATCAGCGACTCAGGTCTGTCAGAAAACGATCCATGGCTCCCATCTGGCGGGTGAGGTCAGATCCTTCTCCGAACAGGGCGTCCTCGATGCCCTCTGGATCGGGGCGGTTCTCAAAGTTGGCAATCGCCCTGTGGCCATCGGGATCGTTTCGGAACAGCCACCAGGGTCCGGGAGCCTCGTGCTGAAGTGCACCCTGAGCAAGGGGTTCCAGCCAGTAGGCGACTTTCCATTGGGCCACGAATCCCTTCCGACGGGTTCTGGCAACGTTGCCGATCCCAACAGCAGCATCTTCGAGCCTTCCGTTCACCATGGCGACGGGACCTGCCCAGGCTTCAGCAACGGCCTCGAAGTCGTCGTAGTCACTGGGCTGCGGTGCCACGGCAAGGAGAAGTCGGTCGTTGTCGTCGCTGAACCGACCACGCTTCAGATCCATCAGGGAGCAGCAGGCTGACGCGAGAGACGGGGCATCGCGCTGCGCCAGTGCTGCCGCACCGGCATCGGGCCAGGCCATGACTGGATCGAGTCCAGCCTCGCGAAGCGCCTCGGTCAGGCGGATCACGACAGGCAGGAGACGCAATCCTTCGAAACGCCAGGTCACGGACCAGCGGTTTCCTTCTTCTTCGCGCAGGGCGTGGAGCAGCGACATCAGTGCCGCACCCTCCGCTGCTCTCAGATCGGCCGGCAGAGTTGGGCTCACAAGCTTGAAGACTGTCGTTGGAAAGTATCGCGTCCTTCCGCGTCAGCTGCAGTCCGAGGACAGATGATCCAGGGCTGCTGAGACGTGGCGACAGACAGTCGCAAGCTGTTCCTGTCTGATCCAGGGTCCCAGGCTCAGACGCAGGCCGGAGCGCTGTTGGGCTGGTTCGAATCCCATGGCTGCCAAGACAGGGCTGCCGCTGTCTTTCCCTGACGCGCAGGCACTGCCGCTGCTGACGGCCACGCCCCGTTTCGCCAGTTCCCGCACCAACGCCCGTCCGGACAGGGGCTCCTTCCTTTGATCGCAGGCCAGCAGTGAGATGTGATGGGGAAGACGCCGATGTGGGTCACCGGTGAGTGTGAGACGAGGGTCCTGGAGCAGACCCTGGAGAAGCGTGTCGCGGTGGCGGCTGATCTCGGCAAGTGACGGGGAGATCCTGTCGCTCCCATCCCAGGGAGTCCAACGATCAAGCTGACTGAGGGCCTCAGCGAATCCGGCTATCAGTGCCACCGGTTGGGTTCCTGCCCTGAGGCCCTGCTCCTGACCTCCGCCACCCTGCATCGGTGTCAGCGTCCTCCGGATGTGAGGTCTGGTGAGAAGGCAACCGATGCCGCGTGGCCCCCCCAGTTTGTGAGCGGAGGCCGTCAACAGAGTTGCCGGCAGGGAACTCCAGTCGATCGTTCCTTGACTGAGCACCTGGGTCGCATCCGTATGGAATGGGATGCCACGTTCCGCACAGGCGTTTCCGACCGTGTGCACCGGCTGGAGGGTGCCCACCTCGCTCTGGCCCCAGATCAACGAGACGAGCACTGTTGGCGGAGCCAGGAGTGACTGGAGGCAGTCGAGTCGAATGCGTCCGAGGCCATCCACTGGCCAGGTCTGCACCTCCCAGCCCTGCGCCTTCAGTTGATGTGCTGCAGCTGTCACCGCCGGATGTTCCACCGCGGAAATCACCACGCGGCCTGGGGGACGACTGCAGGCCATCCCACCAAGGGCCAGGTGAACGGACTCGGTCGCTCCTGACGTGACGATCACGTCATCGGGGTTCGCATTCAACGCAGAAGCAACACGCAGGCGTGAGCGTTCCAGCAGGTCTGCAGCATCCAACCCCGGCTGATGAAGGCTGGATGGGTTGGCCCATGCTGTTCCGAGAGAGCGGACGATTGCATCGACAACGCCACTGCGTGGAGGAGCTGGGGCGCAGCTATCGAGATAAATCGAAGAACATGGGTCAGGCACCGAGCTTCTGTTCGGTCCTGGATCGTGTGCGCACTTCAAGAGAG
>WTHL01000102.1 GCA_011523155.1 Synechococcus sp. PL34863bin_39
TGGCGCTTGCCCATGCGGATCTGGTGATCACCAGCACCCGCCAGGAGCGTGATCATCAGTACTGCCGCTATGGGCGCTTTGAAGCGGGTCGTGCTGATGTGGTGCCACCGGGTGTGGATGCACGACGATTCCATCCCCGCAGCACGCTGCAGGAATCAGCAGACGTCTCGGCCATGCTGCAGCCGTTTCTGAGAGAGCCGCAGCGGCCCCCGCTCCTGGCCATCTGCCGTGCTGATCGCCGCAAGAACATACCGGCACTGGTTGAGGCCTTCGGTCGATCCGCGGTTCTACGCGAACGCCACAACCTGATCCTGGTTCTGGGCAATCGGGATGATTCCCGCCAGATGGATCGGCAGCAGCGGGAGGTATTTCAGCAGATCTTCGATTTGGTGGACCGTTACGACCTGTACGGTTCTGTGGCTTATCCCAAGCACCATCGCCGGGATCAAGTTCCCTCGATTTACCGCTGGGCTGCCGACCGCAAAGGACTGTTCGTTAATCCAGCCCTGACTGAGCCGTTTGGCTTGACCCTTCTGGAGGCTGCTGCCTCCGGCCTTCCCATGGTGGCCACAGACGATGGAGGGCCCAGGGATATCCAGCGTCGCTGCGAGAACGGACTGCTTGTGGATGTTACTGATCCCGAGTCACTCCAGCATGGTCTTGTCCGCGCCGGATCCGATCCGGCGCGTTGGCGTCGTTGGAGTGACAACGGTGTGGAGGCCGTCAGTCGTCATTACAGCTGGGATGCCCATGTCTGCAGCTATCTGGCGTTGATGCAAGGACGTCTCAGCCCCTCGGCTGCGTCGGCGAAGCTGCTTGCGCGGCCCTCTGTCCAAGCCAATCCTCTGGGTGATCGCTTGCTCCTGCTCGACCTTGACAGCAGTCTTGAGCAGCCCGATCCCGTGTCTCTGCAGACTCTGCGTCATCAGCTCACAGCCTCGACCGTTCGGTCGGAGCAGCCGGGGCTTGGCATCATCACCGGTCGTTCGCTGCCCACTGCCCGGCAGCGATTCATTGAACTGCAGCTGCCTGATCCCTCCGTCTGGATCACGCAGGCAGGAACCGAGATCTACTACGGCCAGGAGGATCAGGCCGATCGTCTCTGGGCTGCTGAGATCGGTATGGACTGGCAGCGTCAGGGCGTGGAAAACGCTCTGGCTGACCTGGGGGATCACATGGCATTGCAGGCAGCTGAAAACCAAGGTGTCTTCAAGGTCAGTTACCTGCTCAGACAGCCAGGGCCTTCTGTGCTGCCTCTGATTCGTCAGCGTTTACGGCAGGAGCATCAGGTCGCGCGACCGGCTCTTCGTTGTCATTGGTTTTTGGATGTGCTTCCGCTCCGGGCATCCCGAAGCGAGGCCATTCGTTTTCTCTCCTTGCGCTGGTCTCTGCCTTTGGACCGGTTTCTGGTTGTTGCCAGTCAGCAGGGGGATCTTGAGTTGGTTCAAGGCCTCCCTGCCGCGGTGATCCCCTCGGACCATGATCCCTGCCTGGATGGCTGTCGGCAGCTGCCGAGGGTGTATTTCGCCGATCGTGCGCGACTGTCCGGTGTCCTGGAAGGACTCCAGCACTACCGCTTCCTCAGCGCACGTTCGCGTCCGGATCAGTCGTCGATCTGAAGCCGTATGGCTGTAGCACTGCGGTCGGCTTTGGCCCGGGCCTCCGCAAGATGTTCTCCGCGGGCCACGGCCACGCCCATCCGTCGCCCAGGCCGGGCCTCACGCTTTCCGAACAACACCACACTGGTCTCGCTTTCTTTCAGTGCCTCCTCGAGACCGGTGTAGGTCACCTTGCTGCCGTGGCGGTCGGCCAGGATCACACGGCTGGCTGCGGCATCGGCGCAGCGGATCCCAGGGATCGGCAATCCCAGAACTGCGCGCAGGTGCAGTTCGAATTCGCTCAGGTTCTGGCTGATCAACGTCACCAAGCCTGTGTCATGGGGGCGGGGCGAGAGTTCCGAGAAAATCACCTCGTCTCCGCAGAGAAAGAATTCCACACCGAACAGTCCGGAACCGCCGAGGTTGTCCGTCACGGTTCGTGCCATGGCTTGTGCCTCACGGAGTTGCTGATCGGTGAGAGCAGCCGGCTGCCAGCTGCATTGGTAATCGCCTCGGGCTTGTTCGTGCCCGATGGGTGGGCAGAACAGCGTGGAGCCATTGCGTTGACGGATGGTGAGAAGGGTAATTTCCAGATCGAAGCGCAGGAATTCCTCCACGATCACGTGGGTGGATGTTCCCCTGGCATTGGCCATGGCTGCCTCCCAGGCCTCATCAAGCCCCTCCGGTC